>DASXOT010000574.1:0-6397 GCA_036494065.1 Chitinophagaceae bacterium | reverse complement strand
ACATTGAACTTTATTTGGTTTCATCTTTGGCCCAACGCCTATAAAAACGATAAGACCGCGTTTACCGATCAAACTTTAATAAATGGAGATACACGTTTCTATTTCTCTGATAAAGATCAAAGGGGCTATATTAACCGCCTTGATTTCAAGGTAGACAACATCACCTGTGTCACCGAAGACCATCCTCTTTATATCGATATTATTAAAGTGATACTCCCGGCGCCGCTGCCGCGCGGTCACAAAATCATTTTATCGACGCCATTTCATGTAAAGCTTCCATTTAATTTTTCCCGCGGCGGTCATGATGGAGAAAGCTATCAAGTGACACAATGGTATCCCAAACCAGCAGTGTATGATAAGAATGGCTGGCACCCAATGCCATACCTGGACCAGGGCGAGTTTTACAGTGAGTTCGGAAGGTTCGATGTTCAAATCACCATTCCAAAAAATTATGTAGTTGCGGCAACCGGCGAATTACAAAACCCCGAAGAAAAACAATGGTTATTGACCAGGAAGAGTTTTTCCTGGGAAACCATAAAGCAAAAAACAAAATCAAGGAGTGGTACGGTGAAGACGACGATACAAAAATTTCCGGTCTCCTCTTCAGAAACAAAGACGTTGCGTTACACACAGAACAATGTTCATGACTTTGCCTGGTTTGCCGACAAACGCTTCATCGTCGATCAGGACACTTGCATGCTTCCCTCGGGGAAGACCATCGACGTGGTTAGTTATTATACTCCCCAGGAAAAAACACCGTGGAAAAGCAGCATCACTTATCTAAAACGCGCTGTACGATTTTACTCCTCCGAAGTTGGCGAATACCCGTACAATATTGTAAGCACAGTGCAGGGGCCGAAGAGTTTTGGTGGTGGAATGGAATATCCCACGATCACCGTTATTTCTCCCACGCGAGATGCGCAGGATTTAGATATAACAATTGCTCATGAAGCAGGGCATAATTGGTTTTATGGAGCATTAGGATCCAATGAAAGAGATCATCCCTGGATGGATGAAGGAATAAATACTTTTTATGAGGATCAGTATAAATCCACTTACTACAAAGATTCATGGCAGGGTGATAGAGTGCGTTTTGAGACTTTTGCGGGAGAAAAACTGGATCAACCCATTGAGACCCCTTCCGCAAAATTCAATCAAATAAACTATGAGCTGATCGCCTATTATAAAACTTCCGAATGGTTGCGATGGTTGCAGCAGCAACTGGGAAAAGAAAACCTGGACACTGCCATGCACCATTATTTCCGCCAGTGGGAGTTCAGGCATCCACAGCCGGAAGATTTTAAAAAAGCAATAGAGGAAAGCACGGGGAAAAATCTTGATATTTCATTTAAAGAGCTTGACGAAAAGGGCACACTGCCCACGCTGAAGAGAAAAGGCATTTCGCTGACTGTCGCCCTGGGTGGAGATCAATTCCTTGGCGGACCGGATTTAATTCATAAAGATCAAATCACCATTAACCCCTTTGCCTTCGGTTTCAATAGTTATGATAAGATTATGTGGGGGATAATTTTTACAAACTATAGTCAGCCATCGACCCGGTTCAAATTTCTTGCTATTCCAATGTATGCATTCGGCTCAAAAAGAATTACCGGCCTGGGAAAACTGGACTATAGCTTTTATCCAAATAGCGCTTTCAGAAAGATCGATCTCTTCCTGAATGGTTCAACTTTTACCGAAAATCGATTCCTCGATTCCAATGGCAAAAAGATTGAATTGGGTTTTCAGAAATTAGTCCCCGGTATTCGTTTTACATTCAAGCAAAAAAATCCACTGAGCAATCTGGAGCGGTATATTCAATGGAAATCGTTTCTTATCGGCGAGGATGGGCTGAATTTTTCAAGAGATACTCTGACCAGTCCCCCGGCCATTGTTACAAACATTACCAAGACAACCGATCACTGGAACCTAAACCAGCTCCTGATGGTGGCTGAAAATTCCCGCGCTTTATATCCTTATCGCGCGGAATTAGAAATTGAGCAGTCAAAAGATTTTGTTCGGGCTGGCTTTACTGGCAATTATTTTTTTAATTATCCGAAGAATGGCGGACTGGATGTCCGCTTTTTCGCCGGTAAATTTTTCTATACGGTATCAGAGACTCCTTCTACAGAATTCTTCACGGAGCGATATCATTTAAATATGAATGGGCCCAACGGGTTTGATGATTATACGTATAGTGATTATTTTATTGGAAGAAATAAATTTGATGGTGTTGCCAGTCAACAGATCATGATGCGTGATGGTGGTTTTAAAATAAAAACCGATCTTCTCTCATCTCCCGTTGGTGAAACGGATAACTGGCTGATCGCTGCAAACTTTACATCCACCATTCCAAGGGGCATAAATCCACTGAGCATCTTGCCCGTAAAGATCCCTCTGAAAATTTTCGTGGATGTGGGAACTTATGCGGAAGCCTGGAAAAAAGATGCCGACGTAGACCATTTTCTTTTTGACGGCGGTTTCGAGGTCTCCCTTCTAAAAAACACAATAAATATTTACGTGCCTCTTATTTACAGTGATGTTTATAAAAATTATATTCAGTCCATTCTCGAAAAGAAAAACCGATTCTTCCGGAAGATTTCCTTCAACATCGATATTTCGGGTTTCTCGTTTAAAAAATTTGACAAGAGCATTTTTTTCTGATGCCGGATGATTTGAACATACAATATTTCCATCATCATGAAATCGATAAAACGAAATGGGATAGGTGTATGTCGGAAGCCCGCAATGGGTTGATCTATGGGTATTCCTTTTACCTGGATCGCATGTCAAAACATTGGGACGCGTTAGTGGTAAACGATTATCAAACGATAATGCCGCTGACCTGGAATAAGAAATTCGGCATCCATTATTTATACCAGCCTGCTTTCACAGCTAATCTCGGTGTTTTTGGAAATAACCTCAGCGAAAAAATGATCAGCAGCTTTATTCAATCGATCCCATCGAAGTTCAGGCTTATTGAAATTTCACTGAATGCTGAAAATAATATCGATTCATCCTTTCAATTTATGATAGCCAGAACGAATTATGTTTTGCCACTTCATAGAGATTACCCTGCATTATTCAATAATTTCAGAGAAAATCACCGGCGGAATATTCAGAAGGCACAGCAGGCCGGATGCGTTGTAAAAAAAGATATTTCAGTGCAAGAAGTGATCGCTCTGAATAAAATTCAGATGAAAAACAAAACTTCAATTACCCGAAACGACTATGCCAATTTTGAAAACCTGTTCTTTCATTTGTCAGGGCAAATGAATGCAATTACTTATAGTGTCGTTGATTCGCACGATAAATTGCTGGCCTCTTGTGTATTTTTCTTTTCCAACAAAAAGGCTTATTATATTTTAGTTGGCAATCATCCCGAGGGAAGAAGTACGGGTGCTTCGCATGCTCTAATCGATGCCTTTATAAAAGATCATGCGGGCCGTGATATTACTCTTGATTTTGAGGGCTCTGATATTGAATCCCTGGGGCAGTTCTACAATGGATTTGGTGCTATAAAAGAAACCTATCCCGCAATAAGATGGAGTCGATTGCCCTGGTGGGTGAAATGGATAAAGCATTGAGTGCTTAGTATTCAGCACTTAATATTCAGTGTCTTGATATTTAGAAAGGAGAGTCTATGGGTACTCGGTATTAAAATATAAGACTCTCTGCAATCAAAAGGTCGATGGGTTTTGTAATCTTGATATTAGTCTCCTCTCCTTCTACCAGGGAAATCTTCAATCCATACGCTTCTACAACAGTGGCTTCATCGGTAAACTTGTCCTTAAAATCTATTTCGTAAGCCGGCAATAGTATTTTGCTGTGAAAAGTCTGAGGAGTTTGGACGAGCAAAATTTTGTTTCGGTCAACAGTCTCGCTTTCATTGTTATCTACAATACGCACGCTGTCTTTTGATATAATGGCGGGTATTGCACTCCCGGTTTCTACCGCTGTTTCATAACAACGCCTGATAAGTTCCGTTGACACCAGGCAGCGGACGGCGTCATGAACAAAAATGATCGACTCTTCTTCAACCAACCTCAACCCGTTTTTTACAGATTGAAAACGAGTATCACCTCCTGTGGTAATACGGATTCTATCCTTATCAAAATAAGCGTCGATAATCTCCTCGCCAATGTCGGTAAACGCTGCGGGTAGCACAAGGATGATTTGCAAGTCATCATAAGCACTCCAAAATGTCTTAAGTGAATAATAAAGTACTGGTTTATCTTTCAGCAGCAAAAACTGTTTAGGAAGGTCGCTCCCCATTCTTGACCCTGTACCTCCCGCAACGATGATGGCGTATTTTTTCATCAGAAACCACTATTTGCGGAAAGATAAGAATTATGAGTAAATCCGGCGTTACCGCCAATTGCATTGAATGAGCCTGGAGAATATTATCATCTATTGACTGCACCCTATCATCTATAAATGGCAATTTCATTGTTCCCATCGCTGCTATGATAGCCGCGGTACATGCCCGCGCTATTAAGAACCATCGAATAGTTACCCTGCGCATCTACTCCGATCATTCCGCCTTCGCCTTCCAACTTTACCAGCTTATCGTTAACAACAATATCCATGGCTTCTCGGAGAGAAAGGCCTTTGTATTCCATCAAACAACTCACATCATGTGCAGCAACAGCACGAATAAATGGCTCACCATGGCCGGTACAACTAATCGCGCAGGTTCTATTATTTGCATATGTTCCTATACCGATGATTGGGCTGTCACCAATTCGACCATATTTTTTATTTGTCATTCCTCCTGTGCTGGTAGCAGCGGCGATATTGCCATCCTTATCGCAAGCTACCGCCCCGACCGTCCCGAATTTTTTATCTCTCATCAATTCTTCAAGGCGTTGGTGAGTATGATCGAGTGAATAATTATCGGAATCGCGAATGGATTTCCATTGATCGTAGCGGAACTGCGAAAAAAAGTATTCGTCGGGTTCCAGTTTGACGCCCTGTTTGATTGCAAAGTCATTAGCTCCTTTGCCACTCAAAAAAACATGGTTGCTATGCATCATCACTTCCGTAGCCAGCATGATGGGGTTGCGCACATTGCGGACACCGGCCACCGCCCCCGCTTGTAGCGTAGAGCCCTCCATGATCGCCGCATCCATCTCCTGTACACCTTTTTTAGTAAACACTGCACCACGGCCAGCGTTGAACAATACATTATCCTCCAAAATAACGAGGGCAGCCTTGACCGCATTGATAGCGGTGCCGTCTTCTTCTAATACTGCAAAGCCTGCATCCACGGCCGCTTTCAAACCTTCTGTATAGGCAGCTTCCAGGTCGGGAGTCATGTGTTCCTTGAGAATGGTACCCGCGCCTCCATGAATGACAATAGTAAATTTTGACATTGAACTTAGTAAAATTTAGGGTCTAATTTAACTCGTTTAATACCAAACAATTTCCAAGTTTTTTGCGCAATGTTTGAATGAACATTAAGACAAAGGGATATTCTTTTAATTGCAGCAAATTGTTAGGCATTGAGAAATTGGGGAAAGTGGAATTGGGAAATTGAAAATGTAAAATGCCAAATGTGATCGATGCCAATTTCCCAATCTCAAAATTCCAAAATGGCATGATATTGTCAGGATAGCAATAATTCGCACTCACTTTGCAAGGTAGTTTTATCGATGGCGACGGTACCCACTTCTTCGCAAACAAGTCCGCCTGCAATGTTTGCTATTTCAGCCATCAAATGTACATTTTGTGTGGCAGCATAAACAAGAGCGGCGACTGCAATTACAGTATCTCCGGCGCCCGAAACATCTGCAATATTCCGAAGATGTGAAGGGATCAGCGAAGCCGATCCGTCCTGTTGATAGAAAACGCCTTTGTCGGACAAGGTAATAAAGGAAATCTTATGATCAAGCACATTTTTTAGCTCTGCATGAATCCTGGTCAGCAATGAGTGATCGATGTTTTCTGCCAACAGATTTAATCCTTCTTTGACTTCTTTCAGGTTGGGCTTGAAAATGTCTGCATGTTGATAGGAAAAGAAATTTTTTCTCTTGGGGTCTACGGCAGTAATCACCCCTGCCTGCTTGCAAAGATGGATCACTTCCCCAATGATTCTTTCCGTCAATACACCTTTATTGTAATCTTCAAATATGATTACGTTGGGATCAGTCGCCTGGATAAACAACTGCACTTTCTGCAGTAAACTGTCTTCATCCTTCTTATCAAGATCGGTCGTGATCTCTTCATCAAGCCGCATCATTTGCTGGTTGCGACTGATAATTCGTGTTTTATTTGTAGTGATCCGCGACGGAGTTTTAACGAGATAGGATGTATCGATCAAATTTTCCTGGAACAACTCTTCCAGCAACAATCCTTGTGTGTCATCACCGGTAACAGACAAAATGAAAACCTGTGAACC
>DASXOT010000573.1:0-5832 GCA_036494065.1 Chitinophagaceae bacterium | reverse complement strand
CTTTGCGATTTCTACTTTGCCACCACCGGCCTGCCATTCAAATTCTTCCATATATTCATTTAAGGGATCCAATAAGATGCTTCCTGCTTCAGCAATACCTCCTCCTAACACAATTATTTCCGGCGAAAGAATATTAGTAATTGAGGCAAGACCGATTGCCAGGTGCCTGATCGATTTCAGCCAGATTTCTTTCGCAAATACATCCCCATTTTTATATGACTCCAGCAAGTCATGAGTTGAAGCAAATTTTCCATTGCTTCTTTTTTCAATTGTGCAATTGCCAATGCAATCCTCAAGACTTCCAGGCATACCGGTTACATCGCAATCTTTTTCATCGTTTATCACCATGTGGCCAATATGACCCGCCTTATTAAAGGCGCCGAGGTAGGGTTTACCGTCAATCAAAATAGCTCCGCCAACGCCTGTTCCAAGTGTTAACATTACCGCGTGCCTTCTATTTTTTGCTGCGCCAAAACATGCTTCTGCTATAAGAGCTGCCACAGCATCATTCAACACATACGTGGGCCTTTGTAAAAATTCCTGCCATAAAAAATTCTCTAAACCTTGCATACGCCCGGGCATATAACAAATGGCGCGGTGATCGTATGATGGCAGACCCGGAGCGGAAATGCCGACTACACTACTATCGCTGTTTATCTTCTGCATTAATTCCTTTACAGTTTCCGCTACCGCATTTTTCCAAACAGCACCATCGCCGTCATAAGTGGGCATATAGAGTTTATGCAGCATATTTCCTTCTGCATCTACGGCGGTTCCTTTTATACGTGTTCCGCCCAAGTCTATGCCGATCGCGTACTTCACAATAAATACTGGCCTTCGGACAAACTCCATCCTCCATCTACGGCTACTACCTGCCCCGTCGTAAACCTGGACTGATCACTCATAAAATACATTGCGAGTCCGTCAGTATCGGCAGGGTTACCAATTCTTCCATTATCCAAAGGTTGTTTTGTTTTTAAAAATGATAATATCATTTGGTCGTTGGCTGCTCTTTGCGCCATTGGTGTTTCAGCCACAGCTGGAGCAATTACGTTTACACGTATGTTGTCCTTCGCATAATATGATGCCACTGCTTTACTAAAACCTATTATCGCCGATTTAGCGGCTGTGTAGGCGTGAGTAGAAAAATATTTTGGTGATGGCGAAAAGCCCAGCACAGAACCCATGTTTAGTATTGTGCCTGGCTTCTTTAATTCTAAAAATTTTTTGATTGCGGCCTGGTTTGATAACATCAGGGAAGTAAGGTTCAACTCCAGCGTCTTATTCCAACCGTCGAGCGACAATTCGTGCAGGGGGCCGTCACCCCATTTTCTTCCGCTCCCACCCGCTACGTGATACAAGCCATCAAAGTCTCCAAATTTTTGCAGACAAATATTTATAGCACTGGTTGCCGTTTCAGAATCCCTTGCATCACCAGCAATCGCCTCACCATGGTCGTTTAATTCGAATTTTGCCCTTGTAACGCTCTCCTGGTTTCTCCCAACAACTACAACCCTTGCTCCTTCATTGGCAAATGATTTTGCCGCAGATAGACCAATACCTGTTGTTCCTCCAATAATTACTATTTTTTTTCCCGCCAGAAAGCTCATTTATTTTTCTTTCATCAAAATAATTCGGCAGTAATCTAAAAAAATTTGATCAAACAAGCGGCCAGGGAAATTTTGATTTTAGCATTACCTTCTTTCCGGTCGCAGAAGATTCCCTGGTTGCCTCAATCACTTCCAACACATGCAGTGCATGCTCTGCATTGATATGCGGTTCAACATGATTGACCAGCGATTCAGCGATTACAGTTGCTCCCTGTTGCCAAACATAACTGCCCGGATCCTCAACATATCTTACCGGAGGCTCGGTGTAAGATATGGCAAGATCTACACCAAAGGGTGCCCAGTCGTACCCAACAAGTCCCATATTCCCATCTCGTCCCCAAACTGTTATGGTATGATTATTTTGCCCTTTTCCTTCATGACCATAAGGATCGAAATAATTAAACCCACATTGCACATGCGATAATATTCCGTTGCCGTGATCCATCACTACATGAGCATTATCTTCTGCTTCCACCTTTATTTTTCCTTTATCATCAACTGTTCGATCAGGAGTTACAATACTAGTCATTGCGATCACCGATTGTGCTGGTCCCAAAAGACCGGTAAGGGATGCGAGGTTATATACACCCAGATCGGGCAAACTGCCTCCTCCCTTTTCATAAAAAAAAGCGCTCCAGGTAGGACCAGTATGCCCGTAATGCGCATGCGCAGCGCAAATTTTTCCCAATTTTCCTTCCTGGATTGTTTTACTCATAAACGCAAACTGAGGGCTGTTTACGACTGCCGGAGCACCCCACATTCTCAGGTTTTTGTTTTTTGCAAGATCAAGCAGTTCTTTACCGGCAGCATAGCTATTAGCCATTGGTTTTTCGCTCCATACATGCTTGCCGGCATTTAATGCTTGTCTGTTTAAATGCTCATGCTCCTGCATATCCGTTGTTGTTATCATCAAGTCAAAGGGCACACCGGCGAGCATTTTATCTATGTGCGGATAAGTGACGGCATTTACATTATACTGTTTGTTTTGTGCAAGAGCTCTATCATATTTTATATCACAAAGACTCACAATCTCAACCAAAGAAGATGTCTGCAAATGCGGTATGTAACGATTGCTAACGCTGCCGCAACCAATGATAGCAACCTTTAATTTTTTATCAGGGATTGTTGCCGCCAAACTTTCCAGGGAAGAAAGCAACACTGCAGTCCCAGCCATAGCTGTACTTTGCAAAAACTGCTGGCGTGTAATGTTGTTAGCCATATTTTAATTTTATAAAGTTGAAGTATTTATTTGTTTGATTTTAAATAGGGACTTGTAAAGCCAAGTTTTCTCAATCCATTTTGGATATCGGGAATATTCATAAACAATTTCCAGATTAAACCACTCCTATAATTTTCGATCATTACTACAATCGGTCCCTGGTCGATCGCTAAATGAGTCTTTGCGTACCAGTTTTTTGTTTCACTGAAACCATCGGCAAATCCATAATTACCCCATATCTTATTTCCAAGATCATAGTAAAAATGTTTTAAAGCCTCCATGGAATATTCGGGGGTATAAGGCATTGATGAAAGAGAAGCCGTCGGCTGTATCACGCCGAGATCTACTTCAGGACAGTGTGCAACATAACCTTTATAGCTATCACCTGCTGTTAATCCCCAGCAATTTTTACCATAGCCCTTATATTTTTTGGGATTTTCGATGCAATACGCACGATTAATCAGTGTGTGGTTTCGGGTTTGTTCAGCATAATCAATATCATGATCATCTTTTAAACCATTTGGGTCGATTCCCATAAAAGTGTACTGTTCAAAAAAGAGTGGCCCCCCTTTATCATAGTTCCCTAAAGGAAGTTTAATGCCATAATAAGATTTGCCATTCAGCCAGCCTGTACTTTTCACCCATGAATTTTCATACAATTCTTTAGAGATAGAATGATACGGAGAAGAAGCCGAGATGATATACGTAATCAGGCATTCATCCCAGCCGAAGACAGGAAAGTTCATATCAAAATCATTCGTGGGACTCCAGTGCCAGTACAATAATTTATTGTCGCCTTTGCTATGCCAGTTCCAATCCGCAACACTCCACATTTGATCCACGCGGTTTCGGAAATATTTTTCCAGCGGGGCGTCCCTATTAAAATATTCTTTGGCTGTCAACAATCCCATAAACAAGTAGGAAGTTTCAACCAGGTCGGCGCCATCATCTAACCTTCCAAAAGGAATCGTTTTCCCTGTAGCACCATTCATGAAATGAGGGTAGATCCCATGGAAACAATCTGCCTTAATTAAAAAGTCAACGATTTTTACCAGGCGTTTCAATGCAGTATCTCTACCTATCCATCCCCGGTTGACGGCAACAATGGTAGAAAGAATACCAAAGCCTGTTCCGCCAATAGCACAAGCTTCGGAGCCAAATGTTCCTTTGCTGAAATTAGGCTCGTCGTAAGCCTCATTAATATAGTCCCAATAGTATTCTGCCTTTACCGTATTGTCCCTTTCTCTTGCTAATCCGCTCACGGGGTGACCAAAGTTCCAGAAGTATCGAAAGGTTTGTCTTTGGACAATATCCAGCAATGCAGAATCGGAAAGATTTTCTATAATGCCAACCGGCGCTATTGAGACTGGTTCCTTCTTATTGGCTTGTGCCGTTAATAATGTACTGTAAAGGATAAGAAATGCGAGGATGGCAAGTAGGCGAAGCATCGTTCGATTTTAATCGTTTTGTCGCCAAATCTAAAGGCAACGTTAGAAGCAAACTACCATTTTACCCAAATAAATCTATACTATTTTAGCAAAACAACGCCGATATTGGATAATTTCAATACACAAAACAATCATTGAGTGCATGAAACCCGCATTGGAGCATTTACCGAAGGAGAAAGATCACTCTTTTGTGGTAAAATACTTTGACTATAATTACTATCCCACCCCCTGGCACTATCACCCGGAATATGAGATCGTAATGGTAACCGAAAGTACTGGCAAACGTTTCATTGGTGATCATATTTCCGATTTTCGATCAGGCGATCTTGCTTTCCTGGGGCCAAATATTCCGCACACGTATAGAAACGATGACAAATATTACGAAGAGAAATCAAGCCTGAGAGCCAAATCTATCGTTATACATTTTACAGAGGCATCCTTTGGTAATGATTTTTTAGCGCTTCCTGAATCAAGGCTTCTTCAAAAACTCTTCGAACGATCGCTGCGCGGATTAGACATTTTTGGACAAACCCATGAAGCAACCGGTGAGAAGATGCATATGATAGTTGGATTATCGGGATTAAAACGCTGGCTCTGTTTGGTTGATATATTATTGGAGCTGGCTGAATCAAAGGACCTGGTGCACATAACAAAAACCACGCATGTTGGTTATAATGAAAAAGAGTCAAAAAGGTTGTGCACTGTATTCGATTGGATAACGACAAATTTTGAGAGGAATCTCAAATTAGCGGAGGCAGCGGAAATTGCTCAAATGAATGAGAATGCTTTTTCACGGTTTTTTTCATTAAGAACGCGAAAAACATTTTCCGGTTTCGTACAGGAGTTACGATTGCAAAAAGCCGCAAAATTGCTTGTGGAAAATGAACTCTCGGTAACTGAAGTATGTTATGAATGCGGATACAATAATATTTCAAATTTCAACCGCCAATTTTTACACCATTACCAAATGAATCCGATGACGTATAAAAAAACTTTTCTAAAGAAAGTTTAACCTTGCATTCTTTATCGAATCAGTACTGTGGTTCCTTTCAATGATACCTTTCTGCCTCTTTCATCCCTGTACTCAAGCATCCACACATATACTCCGGTCGATTGGGGCACGCCTTTTATTTTTCCATCCCATTTTCTTGTCCAATCCCTTGTTTCGAAAACTAATTGGCCATTTCGATCATACACCCTGAACAATAAATTCGTCGCTTTATAAGCATTTAACGGATACAGGTAATCATTTAGTCCATCGCCATTAGGTGTAAATGCATTTGGCACTGCTATGTAACAATTATCAACCACTTTAAGAAAATGATATGCGGTATCGGCGCATCCCGACGTATCCGTTACGTAAAGCCTTACCATATAATTAATATCATTATTATTTATCGAATAAAATTGCACAGAAGGCCTGGCTGTTGTATCTGCTTGCCCATTGCCAAAATCCCAATTCCACTTCGATATAATTCCCACACTCGCATCTTTAAATGAAACGGAATCATAAGGCCGGCATAAATAATCAGGGCCTGTAATAGCCGCCTTGATT
>DASXOT010000572.1:0-2870 GCA_036494065.1 Chitinophagaceae bacterium | reverse complement strand
AATGGCAAAGAATATTTACTGGAATATGCTTTCCATGCAGACTACGCCATTGTTAAAGCATGGAAAGGTGATACCGATGGAAATCTCATCTATAACGAAACTGCAAGAAATTTTAATCCATTAATGGCAATGGCTGGCAAGGTAACCATCGCTGAGGTCGAAAATTTGGTAAGTGTTGGTGAACTCGATCCTAATAGTATACATACTCCGGGGATCTATGTGCACCGCATCTTCCAGGGCAAAGACTATGAAAAACGAATTGAACAGCGCACTGTTCGCAAGAAAAATTAAAATGGATATTGAATGGCATTGACAAAAGAGCAAATAGCCCAACGAATAGCGAGGGAATTAAAAGATGGTTATTATGTAAACCTCGGCATAGGCATTCCAACACTTGTAGCCAATTATATTCCCTCGGGAATAAAGGTTGTATTGCAGAGTGAGAATGGTTTGTTGGGAATTGGCCCTTTCCCGGCCGAAGGAGAGGAAGATCCCGATCTGATTAATGCCGGCAAACAAACGGTTACAACTGTAGCAGGCTCTGTTTTCTTTGATTCAGCCATGAGTTTTGGCATGATAAGGGCCGGCAAAGTTGATTTAACCGTGCTGGGAGCCATGGAGGTGAGTGAGAACGGAGATATCGCTAACTGGAAGATCCCGGGCAAAATGGTTAAGGGAATGGGCGGTGCGATGGACCTGGTAGCGAGTGCCAAAAACATCATCGTGGCCATGATGCATACCAATCCAAAAGGGGAGTCGAAATTATTATCGCATTGCACATTACCATTAACAGGTGCCCGGTGTGTAAAAAAGATCGTAACAGATATCGCTGTTATAGAAGTCACGGGCGAGGGATTCCGGTTATTGGAAAGGGCGCCTGGTGTAACTATTGAAGAAATAAAAACAAAAACCGAGGGAAAATTGATTGTTGAGGGAGAAGTTCCTCAAATGAAGTTTGATTAATGCTGCAACTAGTCGATGAGGTTATTTTTTACCGCAAAGAAGACGAGACCGGCTGTATTCTTGCTGCCAAAGCGCTCCATTAGCCTGTCTTTGATGGCTTCCACGGTACGTGGACTGATCTCCATTTTTTGAGCGATTTCCTGCGCAGTAAATTCCATGCAGATAAAACGTAGAACGTCTTTCTCCTTATCTGTGAGGGTTATTTCGTTATTCAGGGAAGGAACTACTTTTTGCCTGGCGTGCGAACGTTTGAGAAGTATCCTGTTCACAAAATTATTCAGGTAATACCCTTTTTCATGAACTTCCATGATGGCCCGGCGGATTTCCATCGGCTCAGCATTTTTTAATAGATATCCATTAGCCCCGTTTTCCATCAGATGGTAAACAAAACGTTCGTCCTCGTACATGCTTAACACGATCACGTAGATGGTTGGATAGAGCTTGCTTACTGCTTTGGTAGCTTCGATCCCATCTTTGCCTGGCATGCGAAGATCCATTAGAATTACATCGGGTTGCGCTTCAGGTATACCTGCCAGTAAATCGTCTCCATTATCCGCTTCGAGAACGAACTTGATATTGGTGTAGGGGCGAAGAGATAGAACAACTCCCTTTCTAAAAATTTTATGATCGTCTGCAATGGCGACTTTTATGATTCCCATAGTTATCAGATATTCGGTAAAGTTAGCAATTAATATGGTCAGGATTTATACGGATCTTCCCTCGGAAGTTCCAGTGTGATCTTATAGTAGGTTTGTGAAATATCTTTTTCGAAATTGATATTGCCATGCACTACACGCAGGCGGCTACTGATATTTTTCAAACCGAGACCAATATTGCTTTTTGTTAATTTCTCAAAATCTGATTGTACAAGTCCCCTTCCATCATGATGAATGCGTAAGTAAAATTTATCGCCATGTATATTTTGTGTGAGGTGAATAAAACTGGAATTACTGTGTTTTAAAATATTATTGATCAGTTCCTGGATAATGCGGAATACGACCAGTTCTTTTTCCGGTTTTAACCGGTCACTATAATCGTGAAAGCGGCTGCTTGCATTGATGGTACCAGAACCACTAATCTTTTGGAACAGGTCGTTCACAGCAGACTCTAGTCCGAAGTTTTTCAGGGTAGGAGGCATTAAGCTGTGGCTGATGTTGCGGATAAGCTGGATGGTGTCGTCGATGATCTGCCTCGCCTGGAAAATGGACTGAAGCTGCGTGCTTTTGTCCTGGTTCACCAGGTTTTCATTCAGGTAGAGTCGTGCGGTAGCAAGCAGAGGCCCGGCATCATCGTGCAGGTCGGCAGCCAGTCGTTGCCTTTCCTCTTCCTGCAATTTGATCGAAGCCGTAAGCATCATTTTTTGCTGTTCAATTTCGAACTGTTGTAGTTTATGCTGGTATCGGATAACTCTTCGCTGATGGAAAATAATGAAAAGAATGAGGCCTATCACAAGAACGAGCATACCAAGAGTACCGAGAAAAAGCACTATTGAGACGTTAGAATGCGGGGTGGCTTGTAAAAAGAACATATCCTTTAGTTAAAATCTAAATATGGCAATTTTTTGATATTTGATTTTTTCGTTGGAATTTTTGAATGAATAATAATCGCAACCGAAAAAAGAACCGCCTTAATTATGTAAAAAATATAGGTCAAAAACCAATAAGGGCCAATTTCTTTCTTAGAAAGTGTTTGCGCAAAAATGTACAGAAAGAAAGTTCCCGCTAAATAAACGACCATTGCAATTGAAACCCAGAATCTAAAATCTTTGAGTAGGAATAAAATTTCTGGCTTGTTTATCAGTTCGTAGAAAAAATAAAATGAAAAAATTAAGATCAATATTGACTCGATGCCAATTGACACAGAATCAAGTTGCTTAATTTTTGCATAGACCGTGTAGGGAATTAAAA
>DASXOT010000571.1:0-2805 GCA_036494065.1 Chitinophagaceae bacterium | reverse complement strand
AAATCCTGGAAATTGGTTGAAGAAAAAGATAAGTCTCTTCAATTTGCAGGCGTTGACGGAACAAAAAGCATTGTCTTCCGGTTAAGAACTCAGTGATCCTGGTTTTCGAGTTTTGGATAGTCGAAAAACAAGAACTCTTTTTTTGCAGTTTTGAAATCCTTCCACTCATTTGTTTCCACAACAACAGCAAACACGCCGCAGGTCGGCATGTCGTCTACTTTTGTTTCTGTGAGTGAGTTGGCGAAATAGGTAATACCAGGATTATGTGAAAATAGTGCCACGCCGTCCCATTTATCTTTCAGAGCTTCTATAACAACGAGAAAGTCCTGCTCGCCGGCTTCATAGAGCCGGTCTTCAAGGACAATATCCTTCTTTTTAAGATCAAATTCCTTTACAAACCGCTTACATGTCTGTCGCGCTCTTTTGGCTGGACTGGAAACAAACGCATCGACTTTTATTTTTTGATCTTTTAATTTCTTTGCCATCGCGGGCGCGTCTTCTTTACCTCTTTCATTTAAAGGCCGGTCAAAATCATTTAATAAAGGGTCGTCCCAACTGCTTTTTGCGTGACGGACGAGAAAAAGAGTTTTGCTCATATTGGTAAACTACATTATAAAATTATTGAAAGAACCTTAATTGATGAGATGATAATTTCTTTTTACTTTGGGTTTTTTAACTTCCGGGAATGAAAAGAGTTTTAATTTTTGCTATAACAGTCGTCATTGTACAAAGTTGTGCTACCCATCCTTATAAAGCCTCCAATAAAATGTATAAGAAACAGGCAAAGGCTCTTGCAAAAATACTGGCCCGATATCCCCTGGAGGACTCAGTAACGAACTCGACCGCATTTATTGGCACTACAAATTTCAATTTACGTAAACCCAATTTTGTCATACTCCATCATACTGCGCAAAATAGCTGTGAAGAAACATTAAGATCGTTCACAAAGGTCAAAAGCCAGGTAAGTGCTCATTATTTAATCTGCAAGGACGGCACAGTTCGTCATCTGTTGAATGATTATTTGCGTGCCTGGCAGGCCGGCGTAAGCAAGTGGGGTAACGCAACAGATATTAATTCGCTGAGCATTGGGATTGAAATTGACAACAATGGTTTTGAACCATTCACTGATCCTCAGATCAATAGTTTATTGCAGTTACTTGACCGCCTGAAAAGAGCTTATAATATACCTGCAACGAATTTTATCGGTCATGCTGACATTGCGCCCGGTCGCAAAGTAGATCCCAATAGGTATTTTCCGTGGCAACAATTGGCTGAGTGTGGTTTTGGACTTTGGTATGATACAACCGGTGTGCAAGCTCCGCCTGATTTTGACGCTATGCAGGCATTGAGAATTATTGGTTACGACATTAAAAAGCCGGAGGCTGCTATCCAATCCTTCAAGCTTCATTTTATACAAGGCGATTCGACTGCGGTGATTAATGATGATGATAGAAAGATCCTGTTTGATCTTGAAAAAAAATATCAATAGCCTGCCGGCAGATTAGTCGGGCAGCTCTTCGCAGGTATAGCCCACGCGGTGTAAGATGTTCTCAACTAATCGGGGTGAAAGATTGTTGCCGATGATGCGGAGAATTTTGTCCTTATCATGAAAATCAACATTCCATTTTGTGATGCCCCGTAACTCATTTAAATGAGGCATTACTTCCTTTATATTTTTCTTATAGCGCAGATTGGTTTTGAAGACAAGAATTTCCATGCAATTGTCGGTTCTACATTCCAGGTGTAGGATTTTCTTTTGCTGACTCGGCATTCTGCGTATCTGATTCCCAGCTCTTGTAACCCCACGTACCGCAACGTTTCTGCCATTCCTGCTTGAATTTTTCTCTTTCTTCAGGAGTCATATTGTTCCATTTCTGTTGCATTCTTTGCTTCCAGTATGGACGCCTTGAGCCCCAGCCTCCACTAAAGCCACCTCCAAATAATATCTTACTCAACAACAATAGACCCAGCGCCTGCCAGAATGTAATATCATGAACATTTGTAACAGCGGCCAATACGTTATTCCATAATAACATCACTACTTCTCCAAAAAACAAAACAGCGATAATTCCCAGGAACACAAAAAATAAAATCTTTCCCGGGCGGGACATTCTTTTCATGATTGATGTTTTTATTGTTCAATAATTTCTTTATAGAGTTGCCCTAATCGTTTTCTCAGATGCAAAACGGCATACCGTTTCCGACTGATCAGGGTATTTATTTTTTCCCCGGTACGTTTAGCAATTTCATTAAAGGGAATATCTTCAAGCTCATTCCAGACAAAAACCTGTCGCTGTTCTTCCGGTAGTTCATTAAGCGCGTTAAATAATTGTTCCCAGAAAAGATTTCGAAGGTGTTCCGACTCAGGTGTTGAATCCCCTGCCAGCAAAAAATTTCTAAAGATGCCATTCTCTTCTTCATCGTCACCAAACATTTCTTCTTCAAGCGAAGCGGTTTGATGTTTCCGGTATTTGTCGATGATGCGATTGCGTGCTACCCTGAATAGCCATGCGCTGGTTTGTTCAATTGGCTCTCTCTCTAATACATTACTAAACTGATACCATACGTCTTGTAAAATATCCTCTGCATCCTGGTCTGTATTAACCCTGCCTCTGATAAAATAGAATAATCGTTTGCCATAATCCTGAACTGCCTGGATGATATTTTGCCTTTTCTGATCAGCCATTGAAATCGTCATGGTCTGCCTGTTTGAAGAGGAAGACGCAGTGGCAAAGGAAATATTTTAAATGCAGATAAAAACAGCTATCGGGCGTTCGGGCCTGACTAAATACAAACAAGTTCTAT
>DASXOT010000570.1:0-13519 GCA_036494065.1 Chitinophagaceae bacterium | reverse complement strand
AGCCTCTGAACACTTCTGATCCAAAAATTTCTTCAGAGAAAGTAATTATACTGTTACCACTGTTGTCCAAATAGACCTCTGAAACTGTGAGGTCACCCGTTCCTGCCAATTTAGAGACCTTTTGTCTGGTTATCTGAAGATTGTTGTCAAAAACGCAAGTGAAGAATTCTTCTTTATTTCCCGGAAATGCAACAAGCAATTTGGATCCATCCTCCGAAGTATGTAATGTAATTTCTCTATCCAAAGCCTTGCCCAGCTTGAATATACCCACATTGTCCTGCTGATAGCTGTATAAACGCGTGGTATTAGTTAATTCCAGGCTATTCTTATTTACCTCAGAAACGTAAAGCTTCATCGAATCTTTATCGACGTATTTAAAATAGAATAACAATAATTTTCCGGCAAACTCAATTGGCTCGGTTGATACAGGGCCAAATACTTTTTCTCCTCCTTCGAGATGGTTGGTCTCGATCTCTTTGCCTGTTGAATCTATTTTATGAATAATTACCGCATGCTTTGTGCCATCGAGATGAACAGTATATGCGGTTTGAAGCTTAGTACCTGTTCTTTCAATTTGAATGATGTTACTTCCATCAATGAAACCCTGCTTTTCCCTCAAAGTCCATTTGACGGTATGCACCAAATAACCTGATCGATCCTCGATCGACGCAGTAATCACCTGCGCTGATGAACGACCTACACAAGATATCACCGCCGAAAATAGAATAAGCCTCATTAACGGCAGCCTTGATTTCAAGGTATTTGCCTGAATCTCGCAGACTGAAATACAAAACTGGCTCGAAAGACGAAAAATAGAGCGATAGACGTGGTCCAAAAAAGTGGTTCTTCTCATAAAATAGGTTTTAAGGTGATGACTGGCAAAATGCTTTGACATTATAATTCAAGAATCTCAGCCTGTGCTGGCCCAGACTGTATGCATTGTAAAATAAAAACAAATCTTGAACTTTAATAGCACGGCGACGGGAACAATTGTTATTCAACCTCATTTTGTGCCGGCATAATGTCGTATCACGACGGGCGTAAATTGTATAAACGTCTACTTATTTCTCATCTGGTGCCAGAAAAAAGCCGCTGCAAAACCAACAAGTATATAGATAAGCAATTTAATAAGGCGATATTTCGTTTTTTCAGTCATTGCTGATTGAATATTTCTTTTTTAATATGTTGATTAGACGGCCCCCTGCTGCGGGAGATTGCCGAAGGCGCTCATTCATCATTGTCAACATTCCATAATAGTACTGATATTTTGTGATAAGTGAATCGATGACCACAGGATTGGAAAGAAGCCCAAATCCTCCAGCCGGCCAATTACCCTTCTTACTCCGGCACTTGGTCCACCCAATTAGCGGAGATGATGTTTTCCTTTATAATAGGCTATCAGTCCAGCTGCCCTTTCGAATAATCTGCTCAATAGGGGTTTTTGTCCTTTAATCGTTCGTAAATAAATTAATAATTCATTGAAGTATTTATTCATCAATACCCTATTTGGCCCGATGTCTGTCGGGGGGTCACATGGGATGATGATGGACTTCCATTGGTATTATTTCAGGTGATATTCTTTTTGCAATGTTGCTAGAATTTCATTTGCCTCTGTTGTCATAACTCCATATTCAATCAATGTTCTTTGCTGCGTACTTTGAACTATAGCCGCATAGTTACTCCAGACTGCTATCGTCTCTTTATCCGTTTTCCTGAAAGCCAATGGACGGGTTGGTTTAATTCCATCTTGCAGTTGAATAAGAGGTCTGCCATCCAGGATTTGCGTTTGTATTGGGTTAAGAAAATAGTTCCATTGCATTCTGTTTATTTCAAATGATACGCTTTCTTCAGCAACATGATCAGTGATGTAGCCTTCTTGCTTGCAAATCTTAAATTAAGAATATAACCCTGCAGGATACTTTTGGACAACGTAAGCATGTTCACATATCGCTTTAAAACTGCGGGATCGGTGGTTTGCAATTTAAAGTTGGGCTTTTCACTTGAATGGTACGGGTGAAGTTGATACGCACTGTCCATTGTATTCCGGGCGTAAGAGAAATTAAAAATATCCATTGAAAGATCCAGTGTCTTTATAAAATATTGGCGGTAGGCATCAGCCTGGGCCTTTACATATTTAATGATGGAATTGTATTCCATAATACTGTCCGAAACAGATTGCTTTTCGATCAGCCGCATATTGCCTGAGTTGAGAAGCTGGCTCATGGTACGATCATTGAAAACCACTTCAGCAAAACGGGTGGTGTAGAAATAATAGAAGTGGTAACATCGCGCGCTTGCATTCCCTGTATCGCTGAAATGACCAAGCAGGTCAATCAATGTATCCTGTCCGTAAGTCATGTCCAGGTTGGCAACGGAATATTCTGAAATCGCTGCGGTATCTTCCTGTAGATCTTCCACAAGTGACTGAATGTATCCCTTTTCCTTTTTTTGTTCAGTAAAATGCTCTCGAATATTCTCAGCAAAAAAACCCAGCGTAACTGCAAGAAAGAGCATGAAAAACTCCAAAAAATAATCTTTAAATCTTTTTCCCCGCTCTCCGTGTGAATGATGATGAACTTCCATAAAAAATCATTTATCAGCTGCATATTCCTTGCGCAATAATTCCAACAGCTCATGATTTGCTTTTACGTATTGAACAAACTGCGTCTGTCGCGACGACCGTAACATGATACTATAATAAAAAGCCATATTTTCCGCATCTGCTTTATCGAAGTCTTTGAAGTTCCTGATTTTTACACTTGCGGAAAGTTGTGCACTGTCCTGTTGTAATGTTTCTATCATTGACAAATCACCCGGGGTTAGGATAGAATCGAGCAATTTGAAATCAAAATATTTTAAAACAAATGGCCGGACAATAGTAGAGGAAAAATTGTATTCCTGCTGTTGCCGCTCCCTGATTTTTGTAATGTCAACACTAAGTTCACCTATTTTACTCTGCACTTCTGTGTTATGAAAATAACGCAGCGTTCCGGAGTTTCTCAACTGGTTTAAAACACCATCATTGGGTTCAAAAGTAATCGCAGTTGTAATAAAGAACGCCCATGTAAATGTAGTATAAAGTTGCTTTGACGGGTTTATGAGATTAGGGCTTTCGTCTGCGATATGGTTGAACAATTTAATGCTCTCTTCCTTTTTCAGACGGAACATAATTATTTTCTGTGCGTTCACTGAGTCGGTAAGCACCTCCTGATAAAGGCTTCTCGCCAGCTCACCGGCTTGTTTATTCTCAGAAATATGTTCTCTAATTGTTTCAGCAAAAAATCCTAAAGTTACCGCGAGGAATATCATTAAAAACTCAAGAAAATATTCTTTGAATTTTTTTCTTCCAACGTTTGGATGGTGATGGACTTCCATATTGGTTTTATTATTTACTCAGTAATAATTTTATTTCTTTTCTCGCATTCCATAATTTCAAGTGCTTTTGCCTTCAGGCGCAAAAAGACATCAATATTATATTCCGCGTACATTCTCATTTTTGTAATATGCCCCTTGAACCGGTCTAATTTTTCATTAGGTACCGGTACGATCCCAATTTTATAGGGAATGGATAAAGGATGATAGGGCCTGAGTGTTTTATTTAAAATATTTGGATCTGTCACAGCCGCCGCTACTTCCACCCATTCATCCTGGTCTATTTTCATTTCGAGTGCAGACTCGTTTGCAAAATCAGTTTTCAGAAAGTCATATTGAGAAATAAAATCCGCAAGAGTATCCGTCTTATAATAATGAAAATAGCCAGCCCTTCTTATTTCCTCAGACGAGGCATTGTTGGGTGAAAATAGCTTTGCATGAACTGCCTTTTGTATATATCGGTAAAAATATTGCTGATTAATCTGATCGAAAGGAATCAATGTCATATCGAACAAACTATCTAATATGGAAAGTTTATTCCGGTTAAAATCTATCAGGAAATTTAATTGCGTTGTGTCTTTTTTTAAATCATTTTCAAGTGATTTTGCAAGGTTGTAAGCTTTATTTCTTTCACTCAGGTGTTCTCTGATATTCTCTGCAAAAAATCCAAGCGTTACGGCAAGAAATATCATTAAGAATTCCAAAAAATATTCTTTGAATTTTTTCTTTTCTAAATGCGGGTGATGGTGTACTTCCATTTTAAGTCATTTTAACTCATATTCCTGTTGCAAATGTGATTAGACGCTCTATTTTCCACCCATATCCCTTTCCGCTTTCTGTCACTCCTTCAGTTTGTAGTTGCTTCGCAAAACCCGTAAAATTTCTGTGTTCGCATTCATATATTCAGTCATTTGCAGCGTTATGCTGGACGTAATCATTGTCTTATAAAACATAATCATATTCGTTGCTTCCTCCCTGCTGAATGTAGGCAGGTTTAAAATGCCTGCCTTAATAAGCGTATCACTGCTGCGATAAAGACGCAAGAGATCGAGGTATGTTGCGTTTTCGCTCATCCGGCGTACGTTGTCCACCCATTTGAAATCGTAATGTTGAAGCATGAATGGTTTTATAGGATTCGCAAAAAACTGGTATTCCTGTTCATTGCGATAACGCACGTTATTAATCGCCACACTTATGTCACCAAATAATTTCTGCAATTCGGGGTCCTTGAAATACCTGAGGGAACCGGAGCTTTTCAGCTGGCTCAATATGCCATCTTTGGGTTCAAACGTGTAGCTGTTGATTAAATAAAAGACGGTTGTGTAAGCCGGGTAAAACGCTTTAGGAAGTTCCGTGAGCGAGCTATCTTTCATGTAGCTGTATAAATAATCGCAGTCCCTTTCTTTGTCCTTCCTGGCGCTGATCTTTTTTGAAAAAGCAATGGAATCTGCATAGAATTCATCAAACAATTCTCGGGCATATTGCTTTTCATGTTGATGTTCGGCCCCCGTTTCCCTCAAATTCTCTGCTACAAAACCCAGAAACACGGCCAGAAAGAGCATCAGGAATTCTAAAAAATATTCTCCCCATTTCTTTTTATGCGTTATGTGATGCGGATGTTTCTGTACTTCCATATTTTGAATTTCAGATTTCGAATTTCTTCCTGTGAAAGCGAACACTGATTCATAATTGACAATTCGCCACTCATTCCTCCAAGTGATATTCGCCTTTTAATTCCCCGATCAATTTATGACCTTGCTTCAGCAATGAGTCGGCGCCGGCAATGTTGTAGTTACGCATAAATCGCGACCGGCATAATTCCACATACTGATTAAAAAGAATTTTGTCCGTACTCAATAAACGTGGGTTACTTACAAGAAAAGAATCGATTCTGTTTTGCCTAAAACCATTCCGGTTCTCCTGAAAAATAATATTTGCCTCTTCCAGGTATTTAAAATCGAAAAATTGTGCACGACATTTTCTCGCTTCAATATAAAGACCCTGGTTCATTTGCTCCGATGTGGCCAAATAGCGGCAAAGACCGTCGTATCTTGCCGCATCACTAGCCACATTCTTTTTAAAATAACGAAGAGAGGCGGAACTTTTCATTTCCTGGAAAGTAGCATCATTGGGAACAAAATTCGAGTGCGCTGCTCCAAAGAGCCCATACCAATATAATTTCCCGGAGGGAATGTCTTTGGGATCAGCGCTTTTAAGCAATTGCATGAAAGTATCCAATTGATCTGCTGCATAACTAAAATAATTGCGGTAGCCAGATAATTGAGCCGAATCAGTCTCAATATCTTTTAGCATTGAGGCGGCAAATACCTTAGCCCGATCATGCTCAGTGATCCCTTCCCGAATAGTTTCTGCGAAAAAGCCAAGCGTCACCGCCAGAAAAATCATGATGAACTCCAAAAGGTACTCTTTGAATCTTTTTTTCTCTACATGTGGATGGTGATGTATTTCCATATCTCAAAATTTCAAATTTCAGGTTTCGAATTTTTCCCCTGATATTGAGTTGACGGTTCACTCACTTAAATGATATTCGTGACTAATAGTGTTTACCAGTTCTTCCGCATCCTGCTTTTGTCTATACAGGATTAATATTTCTGCCGCAAAGGTGGACCTGCGCTGATGGAGATAATAGACAAACTCATTGATCTTGTCCCTGTCTGTTGTTAACAAACTGGGATTGCCGAGAGGTTTTGAAAAAACATTCCTGAAGCCTCCCAGCAATGAGTTAGCGGTATTGACCGTTGAGTCTGTTATGGGTTTGCTCATATCGTTAAAAACAAAAGCATCAAAAAGCTTGGCTTCCGGCTCATATAAAGCACGCGATTCATAGGCATCGTAAGTGAATATATTTTTGTAATCGTCAATGTCGTTTTGATACCCTATAATTTTCTCCGCTATCTTCTTATTATTGATCAGCCGAAAATTTCCCGAGATATTTAATTGGGTTATGGTATTGTTGTTGTCTTCAAACACAGTACCTCTCGTCGTAATTCTCGCCCTGTAGTACATGTCGGCTCCATCTTTTACATTCTCAGGATGCTTCAGCATGTTGATGAGTATATCATATTCACCAATGCGGGAATTAAAGGCCTGTATCCATGTGCGGATGTTGACAGTATCCTTAACCAGGTCCTTTTTTAACGCCGTGATATATTCTCTCTCTTTTGAGTGATCACTAATTCGCTCACGTAAGCTCTCTGCAAAAAAGCCGAGGGATACAGCGAGGAATATCATGATAAATTCTAAAAAATATTCTTTAAACCTTTTCTTTTCTATATGAGGGTGATGATGGACTTCCATTATTGCATATTGTATTGTCTTTTCAAAAATCTGATCAATGAAGTAACTTTTGTAAGCGCGCTTGCTTCAGCATTTATGATCGTTTTAAGGCTGCTTATG
Source organism: Chitinophagaceae bacterium (assembly GCA_036494065.1). Lineage (GTDB taxonomy): Bacteria > Bacteroidota > Bacteroidia > Chitinophagales > Chitinophagaceae > VBAU01. Next base: position 6,730 of record DASXOT010000570.1, on the reverse strand, counting down.
GAGTTACCTATAACGTTATAAAGCTGTGCAATAGCAACCCGATCGGTCGTTAAAAAAAACCGACAATTAACCGGTATAGTGCGGGTTGATTGATCATACCATGATACTGCAGCCTTGGGTAATTGCATTATGGCTTGCATTTTATGCGCAACATCCCAATAAACTTCCTGGTCATATTTTGTATCAAAATTTACTTCCCGATCATAAAACTGGTAAATGGAATTGATGGAATCGATCGTTGACTGGTCGTGCAACATATTAAAGCCCCCTGCCTTTAACTCGGAAATGGTATTCATACTTGACATAAAAGTGGGGACATAAGAATAATACAGGAATACATCATGAAAGAAAGTATCCTGGCTGTTTATATCTGTGAGGCGTTCAGCAGGAATTTTCAATGCGCTGTCAAGCATATTGCTTTGCACACCGTTGTAGTTTATGCTGCGGCTGAGTTCTGCCGTATCAGCCTGTAAATCGGCTATAAGGTTTTCAATGAAATGTTTTACCCTTTGTTTATCACCGAGGGCTTCTCGGATATTTTCCGCAAAAAATCCCAATGTTACAGCCAGGAATATCATGATGAATTCCAAAAAGTATTCTTTAAACCTTTTTTGCTCAATATGTGGATGGTGGTGTACTTCCATGGGTTGATCTATTTGCTTATTCGTTCGTTTACCATTTGTAGCAAATGCTCGTTAGCGGCGTCCAGGCTACGGACACGGCCTAAATCCGATCGCGCCTGAACAACATACGACTCCCAAAAAAATACAATACGGTTTCGTTGCTCTTTTGTTAGTGATTCCGATACCTCCACGTTTGGAATATGATGCTCAATTTCGTATGACATAGATGTATCCGAAGAAACGATGTCATGAAAATCGAAAAAGCCGCTTATCTCAGTCGTATTATTGATAATAGCCTGAACAAGCTGAGCATTGTAGTTCAAAGTAGTTTCGATCAAACTGTTGTAAACTGCCATGCTATCCCGCAAATCAACATTTTTAATATATCTCAAAGCTCCCGAATTTACCATTTGTTGATATGCTGAGGTGTGAAAACTGACTTCGATCACTTTTAAACAAGGCAATAGCAATCTCCTTACGTCATCTGCTTTCTTTGCCTCCTGCCCGAGGTAGAAGATATTTTTCATGCTGTCACATACCATTATTTTTCGCTGAAAGGTTTTTTTAAATATATTGATTGTATGATGTTGCTGATCCAACTCGTCCCTGTATGCTTCAAGATATCTTTTTCCATTTATCATCTCGGTGGAATGCTCACGGATATTCTCGGCAAAAAACCCGAGCGTTACTGCCAAAAAGATCATGAGAAACTCCAAAAAATATTCCTTGAATTTCTTTTTTTCTACATGCGGATTATGATGCACTTCCATGTTTCAAATTTCGGATTTCGAATTTTGGGCATTATTTTATTCATCCCGAAGGTGCAATAAAATCAAAACAAAGAAAAGGAAACTAACAACTCTTTCTGCGGCTGCCAGACCATTCCAGGTTGAGCTCTGCCACATGGAAAACCATTCGCCTCCAATAACTTCAAAGCCTAGAAACCAGATAAGAATTCCCGTTACAATTCCAGCAACGGCCCAATTCTTGGAAGCCTGAAATACCGCTGCGTCGCTTCTTACATTTTGAAACAGTTGCCAGCTCCCCTTCAGGCATAAAAACGCCATCATCGCCTCCATAAGGATGATTAAAATATAGCCGGCATTGTAAATGAAATGGCTATGAATACTCCTGTAGTGAACATGGCTGGCTGGAAATATCGTATCCATTTTCATTACGTGTTCTACGAAATAATAATTAGTGTAAAAATCAGTGACATTCCCAATTGCAATGATAACAGCCATTAATCCAATGATGGTCACCAAAAGAACCTTAGTCACGCGCAGCAGAAATGAGGTCGAAGGCATAGTTTAAAAAAAAATTTGGAGAGGTGTAATGGATCTACTTACATCACGTTTCCTTTTTAACTCTCATTTTGAATCATAATATTCCCGGATGCCAGCCATTAATTCTATCGCTGTTTTTTTGCAATATAACAGCCAAAAATTATAATTCTTCAATCGAATCTCAAATTGGCTTACCTGTGTATAAAATCTTGCCGTAGCATTTGCTCTGTCGTTTACTTTCAATACAACCCCACTTTTCCATTTACCGAGTCAAACAATTTCTTCGAATCGAATCCAACACCATTTTTAAAAACGATCTCAGTGTTTCGGACATCTTTACTATTTTTTTCCGGGTCACCATTGATCAAGACAAGGTCTGCTCTTTTACCAACGGTAATGCTGCCAATTTCCTTGTCTCTTCCGAGGTACTCAGCAGCATTCAAGCTACAGATCTTAACTGCCTGGGAAAATGTAAATCCAGCTTCCATAAGTAACTCCAGAACATGCCTGTCAGCATAACCGGGAATAGTACGGCCATTACCTGTCGGATCAACGCCAGCCATTAGGCGACCTCCCATATCAGAAAATTGCTTTTCCCAGGTCATCTCTTTTTTGAACAAAACTACGTCCGACGAATCCTTTCCAACCGAGGCTTTATATGTTTGTTCCACCACTGATTTTATTTCCGGCACAAGTGCATTTTCTCCTCCCCCGGGAATCATCTCCCGACCTGTGGCTGGCTCAAACACCGGCAAGGTAGAAGTAAGCGCGACCTTCTTTGCAATCAGGAATTTCATCAGATCACTCATAGCCGGGCTATTTACATCTAATTTTTTCAATGACGGAGTCACACCACCGAAAGGACAAACATTTTCCTTTTTACCCGTTACAAAATCACTGGCTGGAATAAATCCATGCTCGAGGTTATCAATGCCCAATTCAGCTGCCTCACGATATGTTACCGAACAAAGATGACCGGTGACTTTAAAATTGTTTTTATGCGCAAGTGCCAAAACTGCTTTCAAATCATCTTTCGTGATATCCATATACACTTTAAAAGATGTACAGCCTTTATCCATCCAATATGCCACCAGCTTTTCTGCATCTTCCGGAGATTTGATGAATTGTATTTCGGGAATCGGCAGAAATTCTCTTTCTATATAGGGGCCCGTGACATCGATATCGGGGCCAGGCATACTGCCAGCATCGATTGACTTTTTTATGTTTAAATCGGTTTGTGGTTCCGTGCTGCCTGTAGTCCTTATGGTAGTAGCTCCGCCAGCAAGATAAAGTCTCGGAAAAGACAAAGGCATCTCCAGGCCGAAATAAACAGGAGGAACAGATTCTCCATAAAATAAATGTTCATGCATCATCACCATACCCGGGATAATTGTTTTGCCTGTGCAATCGATCGTTTTTACAGAAGAGGAGACATGTGTGCCTGGTGAATTTCCTATCGCCGCAATCCGTCCCTTTATAATAACTATAGTTTGATCACTTTTGGAGTTATTGCCTGTCCCGTCGATGACTTTTGCATGTATGAGTGCCAGCGTGTCTGCATTGACGGTTATAAATTGTTTTACCAATGAGGTAAATTGTTGCGCCGTTGTTTGTGAGGAAACAATTAGAAAAATAAAAAATATTTTAAAAAAATTTCCCTTACTTTTCTTAATGAGTCTGTCCATAATAGTACGTTTGAAAGTAGGTGTTACAATTATATTTATTACCAGGATAAGAAGTTTAAAAAGGACACGGTCCAAGATAAATTAAATATAAATCTTATTTCTTTGTCAATGATGTTACATGGCGAGTTTCTGATTTCACAGAGCAATTTGTATTTTCACAGCCGTTATTTAAAAAACTGTAAGCATGCAACTGAAAGAAGTCACCACAGTTGAGAATATCGATCCACAGGTATTTAAAAAAGAGTTCTACCAACCGGGAATACCAATCGTTATAAAAAGCCTGGCTAAAGACTGGCCTGCCTACACAAAATGGAACTGGGAATATTTTAAAAAATTGGTTGGAGACAAACGTGTTCCATTATACAATAATGTAAAAAGCGACGCCTATACGCCCATTAATACCGCTGACGATTATAAAACTTTTGGGGAGTATATCGATATGATCAGTCACGGGCCGGCGGGTTGGCGTATTTTTCTATTTAACATTTTCGACCATGCACCTCAGTTAACTAAGGACTTCAAATTTCCTGAACATTTAATGAAAGGGTTTTTAAAAAAATATCCTATGTTATTCACGGGCGGTGCTACTTCTATTACTCACATGCATTTTGATATAGATCTTCCTCACATCATACACACGCAGTTTGTAGGAAGAAAAAGGGTGCTTCTTTTTCCATATGAAGAGCAACATAAGCTTTATCGAAAGCCATTTGAAGTATTAAGCCTTGCTGACTTTTCTCACTATTCTCAAGGGAATGGAACTCCTGATTTTGAAAAATTTCCTGCATTGAAGCTTGCCAGGGGTTATGATCTTATTTTGAATCATGGCGACACATTATTCATGCCCGCCGGGTACTGGCATCATATGGAGTATCTTGATAGTGGCTTCGCTATGAGCCTACGGGCTTTCCAGCCATCAATGAGCGGAAAACTAAAAGGCGCCTGGAATCTCTTCGGCATGCGAAGCATCGACACAGTGATGAAAAAGACAATGCCGAAACCATGGTACAACTGGAAGCGGAAAAAGATATTTGCCGAAGCGGCGAAAGAAATACAAAAAAGATAAAGATGATAATTGATAGATGATTGTGAAAAGATAAAAGTGGTTGTCGATTGTCCACTATCATCTGTCAACCAATTGTCCAAACCTCACTTCCTCTCAATAGCCTGTCGAGATCGCCGGTTTTTTTAAGTTTTGCATTTTCTATTTGCATTTGCATTACATCTTCGTAGCACGGCCTGTCTGTTTCGTAAAACACGCCAAACGGCCGCGGAAGATGTCCTTCGAGGTTTGGATCATCAAAAATCCTAAGTAGTATTTGGGCCTTGTACATATCGTGCTCGTCATGTATCCAGCAATCATCGGCACTGTAACCATCCGCAAGGTTTATGATTTTGGGTGCAAAACCATCCAGTTTAATTCCTTTTTCATTATTGAACCCAAATAAAAGTGGCTTCCCTTTTTCCAGGAAAATAGTTTCATTTGCCTTGGAACTTTTTTCAGTATACATTTCAAAAGCGCCATCATTAAATATGTTGCAATTCTGGTAGATCTCGAGGAATGAAGCGCCTTTATGATTGTTGGCTCTTACCAACATATTTTGAAGATGTTTGGGATCCCTGTCCATTGTTCTTGCAACAAATGTGGCGTCCGCACCTCGTGCCAGCGCTAATGGATTAAAAGGGTGATCAATACTTCCAAATGGCGTTGATTTTGTTACTTTATTAGATTCCGAGGTAGGCGAATATTGGCCTTTTGTCAAACCATATATCTGGTTGTTGAATAACAAAATGTTTACATTAAAATTTCGCCGTAGCAAATGAATTGTATGGTTGCCACCGATGCTTAATCCATCTCCATCGCCTGTAACGATCCACACGCTCAGGTCCGGGCGTGCTGCCTTCAGCCCGCTTGCAATAGCTGTTGCGCGACCATGAATGGAATGCATGCCGTAAGTATTCATATAATAGGGAAAGCGTGAAGAGCACCCGATACCGGAAATGATCACGATATTTTCCCTGGGAATGCCAAGGGTGGGCATTACCTTCTGAACCTGGGCAAGAATCGAATAATCACCGCAACCCGGGCACCAGCGGACTTCCTGGTCAGTAGAAAAATCTTTAGCCGTTAACACGGGGGCGGTTGTGGCAGTATTACTCATACGCACAAAATTAATCAAACCAGATAATGTTTACATCTTCAATTTTCAATGTTCCACCTATAAAGGTGTTAAGTTTTTAGATTTTTTGCTAATTACCAATGCTTTTTGGCAGTGAAGCCACTCAAATAATCGACAAACCATATAAACTTCCCAAAAAAATAATCATTAGCCTTATTGAATAATGACCGACAAAATTTTTTAGTTCTCCTATTGAATAAGAAATATGATTGGTTGATCTGTGTTTGTCCCCGTTTCGTCTGCCCAAAAGCGGCAGAAGTAGTACATTCATTGATAAATTTTCAGCAATGAAAAAGCATCTTGTCGTCGCTTCTATTTTTTTTATTGCTCCCTATTGCTATTCCCAATCCAATAAAGAGCCGGTTAAAGTAACCGATATGCTTAGGATCAAATCAATCAATGGTATTAATATTTCAAAAGATGGAAGTAAGGCCGTATTTACGGTAACGGCTATTGAACCTGATGAGTACTCAAAAGGGGATTATGACTACGAAAACCAGGTGTGGATGGTAAATACGGATGGTAACTCCACGCCCAGGCAGTTAACAACAAAAGAGGGCGCTTCACAGGCCGAGTGGCGGCCTGATGGCAAACAAATCGCCTTTGTGCGATTGGCCGATGGCAAGCCGCAAATATTCTTGTTGTCACTTGATGGCGGTGAAGCGGTGCAATTGACGAAGTTTAAATATGGTGCCGGCTCTCCCAAATGGAGTCCCGATGGTAAAGAACTCCTGTTTTCATCAAACATTTCTTTAAATGATCTTCTGAAAGATTCTATCCTAAATCCCACTCACTCAATTCCCACCTGGCCATATGAAAAGCCGGGTTTTAATAAGAATGAAGAATTGAAGGCCTCGAATATCAAACCCGATCCTGATGGAAACATTGATGAAATCAGGGCTTACCTGGAAAATGATGTGACGGATAAAAAAGCAAAAGTGGTTGATAAATTAAAT
>DASXOT010000569.1:0-2995 GCA_036494065.1 Chitinophagaceae bacterium | reverse complement strand
CGATCCCGAAGAAGCAAAGGTTTCGGAAGACGGGTTAAAGGTTTTTAATGATCCTTCGTTTCGCGTTCTTCTTGTTACACGCATCGATGATCCCGTCCTGTTGAAAAAAGAGCTGGGTGATGACAGAGCAAACGAGCTACTGCTCATTCACAACACCATCATTCGAAAAAACCTTTCACAATATGGAGGCCACGAAGTGGAGCATGGCGGAAATGGTTTTATCATTTCATTTGCGACTGCAAATAAGGCTGTTTCCTGCGCGCTATCAATCCAGAAAGAGATGCAGGAAACTAATGGAGGCAAACTAGGCTTTAGGATTGGCATCAATGCCGGTGAACCGGTAGGTGATAGTGATAAGTTATTTGGCCACACGCTAAGCCTTGCGGGAAGCATGTGCGTGATCGCCAGGAACTGCCAGGTCGCCATCGCTTCATCGGTCAAAGAGTTGGTAGCAAAGGATCATTTTCAAAATAAGACGGACAATTTACTAACGCTGTCTCCACAGGATGAAAATTTGCTGGAATTACTGTTTTTAAAATTGGAAGAGAGTTGGCAGAATGCGGATTTTGATATTGATGACTATTGCCGCGTAATGGCTATGAGCAAATCACAATTATATCGTAAGACAGTTTCACTTACTGGTTTGTCGCCAAACATACTCTTAAAAGAATTTCGCCTGGAGAAAGCAAAAGAGCTAATGAGAAAACGCCGTTACAACATTGCGCAAATAACTTTCGAATCCGGGTTTACCAGCGCTTCTTACTTCACGAAATGTTTTAAAAAGAAATATGGCCTTCTTCCCATGGCCTATCTTGACCTGCTGCATTGATCGATAATTTCCCCTGGTTCAATTTTACCATTTGTTGAACGATTTATTCTATATCGTTTTCCATTTATTGGATGATTTGTTATAGCCCTTCGCTATTGGTCGATACTATCTTTAGCTCATCTTATAACTTTTAAAAACAATTGTTATGAAAACAATTACCAACACCTTCACAATGCTTATTGCAATAATGCTTTTCTCTTTTTCAGTAAAAGCACAAGACGCAAACCCGACAAACAATTCACAAACATCAAACTCGACTGAAATGAAAACCTATTTAATCGAAAGAGACATTCCTAATGCTGGCAAATTAACGCCCGATCAACTCAAGGCCATTTCACAAAAATCCTGCAGCGTACTAAAGGACATGGGACCAAAGATTCAATGGATCCAAAGCTATGTAACAGGAGATAAAATCTATTGTGTTTACAAAGCAGAAAATGAAGAACTGATTAGAGAACACGCGAAAAAAGGCGGTTTCCCAGCCAATTATATCATGGAAATTTCCTCGGTTATAAGTCCTGCGACTGCAGAGAACCATTAGGGATTTAGATAACAGATAATAACTAAAAGATGATAATTGATATGGATTAACCTATGTACATCCCTGACCTGGGTTGACCACAAATTGGTCAATTATGCAATCCAGAAAAGTCATTAAAAAGAATCGTTGTTTCAGCCTTGATTTCAAATTAGAGCTGGTTCGGCTATTTGAACTAGGAAAATTTAGTGTTTCTGAGCTTTCAAAGCTTTATGGCGTAAGTTTTCCATTAATTTACCGTTGGATTTATAAGCATTCCAAGTATCAAGAAAAAGGCTATCGAATTATCGAAATGAAACAAAGCAGTACTTCTAAAATCAAAGCGCTTGAACAAAAAGTGAAGGATCTTGAGCGGCTGGTTGGTCAGAAACAAATCAAGATTGATTTTCTCAATGAAATGATTGATGTAGCCAGTCAGGAATTTAATATCGATATTAAAAAAAAGCCTTCCACCCCACCATCGAGCGGTTCAAAGAAAAGCGCGAAGAGCTGAGCTATTCCTTGAATACCTTTTACAAGGTTATCGGCATTACCAGACAAGGAGTTAGCCAGTACAACCGGCGTCAAATCGTCTTTGATAGCCAGGTATTAGAACTCTTGGCTGATGCCGAGGCTCTTCGTAAACAACATCCTGGTTGTGGGGTTGAAAAAATGTATTATGCTTTAAAGCCGTCTTTTGTTGGCAGGGACCGATTTATCGATATCATGATGGATGTGGGCTTCAGACTAAAACACAACAGAAATTACCGCCGAACAACCTATCCCGGAAGGATCAGGTATCCTAATCTGATCAAAGGATTGAATGTCTCGTCCCCTTGTACAATTTGGCAATCTGATATCACCTACATCCCTATTCTAAATCAGTTTTATTATGCGGTATTTATCATTGATGTGTATAGCAAAAAAATTGTGGGTTATAAAGTCTCTAAGAATATGCGTGCCATTGCCAATGTTGGGGCATTGACAATGGCACTTCGACATAATCCCGCTCCCAGGATTCATCACTCCGATAGAGGAAGCCAGTATGGCTGCCACCAATATATTTCCTTATTGAATAAGGCCAGTACAAAAATAAGTATGGGTATGAAGGCTCAAGACAATGCTTATGCAGAACGGATTAATCGAACAATTAAGGAAGAATATATCGAGCATTGGAAGCCAAAAACTTACCGCAAACTGCAACTGCAGATAGCTAAGGCAGTGAATCATTACAACATCAAACGGCCTCACGCACACCTAAACCAAATGACGCCACAGGAGTTTGAAGAAAAGTGGCGTAATAACCAATTACCCAACAAACCAACATTCACTATTTTTGATGAAAATAATCTCTAAAAACCGGTCAACTCTATTCAGGGATCTTCAACATAACGACTATTATCTTTTCGCCCAGGTTCGTTATCTTGCAATAAGGGCAATTGATAGATAAAGGATAAGGTATAAAAACACTGTCATCTACTAATTATCATCTGTCCACTTTTATCTATGACTGAGTATTCACTAGGCGATGCGATAAAAAAATTTCTGGATCAAAGCCGGATTAAAGGTGGTATCCAGGCGTTGCAGATCGAGGAAGCATGGGAGCAAATAATGGGAAAGACGGTGGCGAAATACACCGAAAAATTGAA
>DASXOT010000568.1:0-1669 GCA_036494065.1 Chitinophagaceae bacterium | reverse complement strand
ATGAGCCTATGAAATATCCACCATAAAAGGTAAAATCGATCAGCTGAGATTCAAACTGCGTGAGGTGAAAATGCGCTTTACAAAAAGGGATGAATATTCCGTTTGACGCAGCTAAGAAGCCCCAGAAAAAGAACACAGTTATAATTGTGTACAAGGCAGAGCCATAGCTCTTGGTTTTTTTTTGTTCCATCTTTAATTCAGGTTATATGATCTTTTAGGTGTTTATAAAACACTAACATAGATTATTTTTTTCTATTACAGGCATAGTTTTTCAATAATAAATCACAATTTTAGGTTTGGTTATTCACTATATTAAGTTGCATATTCGCCCCCTGACTATGGGCGACTGGCATACCTTAGCCTGAATTATTGATGATAGAAGCTATTATAAGAGGTATCGGAATTGGTTTAGTGCTTACGTTTTTAACCGGCCCGGTATTTTTTTCATTAATAAAGACCAGCATCGAGAAAGGGTTTCATGCGGGTATAGCACTGGCTTTGGGTGTGGTTACCAGCGATGTTGTATTCGTCGGCGCCATATTGTTCGGCTCTCAATATTTTGATATTTCCAACCAGGATAAACGCAACGCAGGAGTGGTCGGTTGTGCCATTTTGCTGGCCCTTGGCGTTTATTATATTTTCAAGAAATCAGAGGTAAATTTTGATAATAAGGTCCCTTCAAAACTTAAACGCACAGGTTACTTTTTGAAGGGATTTTTAATGTGTATACTGAATCCCACCCTGCTGTTCCACTGGACAGTGGTGATCACCACAGCCAGTACTTTATACACCAACGATGTGCCCAACCGTGCATTAAAGATCGGTGTAATGTTTTTAACGATCCTATGCGTGCAATTCAGCGCGGATGCTACCAAAGCCTTCTACGCCAATAAGCTGCGGGCACGCATTTCAGTAAAATTTGTCCATAGGCTGAACGAAATTGCCGGCATAGCGCTCATCGTTGCCTCGCTGATACTGTTTGACAAGCTGGTAACGCATTATGTTTTTGCACCGTTCAGCACGTGATTCCAAGTCAGAATCAGAATTTACAGAATTCAGGAATTAGCAGAATTATTTATTGGCCTTTACACCAAATTCTGGCAATTCTAAAATTCTGTAAATTCTGATTCAGACAACTACAAATAACCCCGCTGGTTTTTCCCTTCCATCCAGTTCACAAAGGCTCGATTTACCACTTTATTGCCGCCAGGTGTCGGAAAATTGCCGGAGAAGTACCAATCCCCTAGATGCTCGGGAGACGCTTTGTGCAAGTTATCAAGAGTCTGGTAAATAACTTTCACTTCCGCAGTGATGTCCTTCGGCGTAATGATCTGTGCGATACGGTCGGATATTTCCTGATCGGTAAAAGGCTCATAGATGGCCTTCACGTAATTCTCAACGTCTTCTTTGGGTAATGGAGCGCTGTCCTTGCATTTTTGATACACTTCAAGAATAATATTATCCCTGCCGGTTTCCTTCAGCAAGCTTATTGCCGCTTCAAAAGCAACAAATTCGCCCATACGCGACATATCGATACCGTAACAATCCGGGAAACGGATCTGCGGCGCTGACGATACCACGATGATCCTTTTGGGACCCAGGCGATCGAGAATTTTCAAAATGCTTTGCTTCAATGTAGTACCCCGAACGATGGAATCGTCCAAAACAA
>DASXOT010000567.1:0-6719 GCA_036494065.1 Chitinophagaceae bacterium | reverse complement strand
CTCTGAATGATATTTTTCATAATAATGAAAAGATTGCACATCATGGTAAACGTGCTGATGCCATTGTAAAAAGTATGTTACAGCATTCGCGGCAGGGTAACAGAGTAAAGGAATTGACTGATATTAACGCTTTGTGTGATGAGTATTTGAAATTAGCATATCATGGCTTCCGGGCAAGCGATAAAGACTTCAAGGCTCACCTGAAAACCGAATTCGGTAAAAATATTCGAAAGGTCAGTATTGTCCCGCAGGAAATCGGGAGAGTGGTATTGAATCTTTTCAATAACGCGTTTTATGCGGTAGCTGAAAAGAAGAGAACCTCCCAGCCCCCTAAAGCGGGAGTTGAATACGAACCAATGATTACAGTCGACACCGAGGCTACAAAGCCGCCTTTAGGGGGTCGGGGGGCCGGAGGAGTCGAGATCAAAGTAACCGATAACGGCAATGGCATTCCGCAAAATGTAATAGATAAAATCTTCCAGCCATTCTTTACTACAAAACCCACAGGGCAGGGAACAGGCTTGGGTTTATCATTAGCATATGATATTATTAAAGCTCATGGTGGTGAATTAAAAGTGAAGGCGGAAGAAGGAATCGGAACGGAATTTATAATTCAATTACCGGCATAAAGCAAAAAGAAATTGTTTTTGAATTCTCATAAAGGTTTGCACTACGTCCACCGCCCAGCGATGCGGCAGTATTAAAAATCGTCAGCCGCCTTATTGTTAGTGCAGTGTTGTGAGTACTATTGGCAATTGCAAATGTCATATTTTTGCCGCCTCTGTTATACCACGTTAATTGCTATGGGGAGATCGAAAACGTGGTAAATTGAGGTTTCATTAAAGCTTATTTCCTGGTCAAAGTAGTTTTATCTTCTAACAAATAATTGTGATGAATAAATATTTTCTTATAGCATTACTATTTCTTGCAGCCTGTCAGCAAAAGCCATCTTCCGTTCCTGTTGTTGGATTTGCGGATGCCTTCCAGGATAATACCATAGAACAGGCAAAGATTGGTTTTATGGATGCATTAAAAAAGAACGGGTTCGATGAAAAAAATGGGACCGTAAAAATAATTTATAGAAATGCCCAGGGAAGTATCCCTACCCTTGGCCAGATCATGAATTATTTTGTTAGTGAGAAGGTCACATTGATTGCGGCGAATGCCTCCTTAACCGCAATAACCGCAGTTCAGAAAACAAAGGCTATCCCCATTTTCATGATGGTGGCGCCAACACCTTCTTTGATGAAAGTGCTGGATGATAAGGGCGCTGCTCCTGCGAACCTGTTTGGCGTGAGCGATAACCTGGATTATATTGATACTTCATTCCTGCTGATACCTAAAATCATCAAACCAAAGTCAGGAAAATTAACGGTTGGGATGATTTTTAATCAATCAGAGCCACAATCCGTTGAAGCCATCGATAGAATAGAAGAACTGGCAAAGAAAAATAATATCAATCTTGTTTCCCTGCCGGTGAACAGTTCCGCAGATGTGCAACTTGTGACTTCTGCGCTTTTAAATAAAAACATTGATGCTTTTTTTGCTAATCCTGATAACGTGGTTTTTTCATCTTTTGAATCTATTGACAAATTGTGCAAGCAGGCCAGGGTCCCGATATTTACCAGTGAAGCGGGACTTGTATCGAGAGGTGCATTGGTTGCTTTCGGAGCAGATATCTATCAGTGGGGATACCAGGCCGGCGAACAAGCCGCCCAGTATCTCAAATCAAAAGATACAGCAGCGATTCACTGGGAAATGGTGAAGATCAGGAAGAGAGTTTTTAATCCTGCCGTCGCAAAATATTATGATTTAACCATACCTTCCGATTTTGAAGCCATAACACCATAATGGATTTTTATTTACAGGCTTTACAACTTTCGCTTTGTCTTGGGACAATGTGCCTGGGTGTGTTCATATCAATGAAGATTTTTAATATCCCCGATATTACTACTGATGGAAGCTATACGCTGGGCGCTTCGGTCACCGCAGTTTTATTATCCCACCACTATCCACTAATATATGTGATGCTGGGCAGCATGGTGATGGGCTCACTTGCCGGTATGCTTACGGGTTTTATTCACACCAGGCTTAAAATTGACGCATTGCTTGCAGGCATATTGGTAATGACCGGGCTTTATTCCATTAACCTGATCATCCTTGGCCGCTCGAATATTCCTTTAATTAGCACGGCATCCATATTTAACCTGGTCACATTTTTCAACAATGAAACTTATAACAATCTAGTTATCGGGTTGGTCTTTATTATCAGTTTGACGCTGTTATTGACCTTTATATTAAAGACTGATTTTGGCATCGCCATGCGGGCTACCGGCAACAGTGAAACTATGACCAAGGCACTTGGCATAAATAATAACAAGATGAAAATTCTTGGCCTCGCCATGGCTAATTCATTAACGGCGCTTAGCGGTTTCCTGGTTTCGCAATATCAGGGTTTTGCGGATATCAATATGGGTATTGGGATTGTGATCGTGGGCCTGGGCTCGGTGCTGATTGGCACTGCGTTGAAAAATTGGTTCAATGTAAAATCTATTGCAGCCCAATTGGTGCTTGTGATTGCAGGCAGTCTTATTTTTCAAATGGTGCTCGCAATTACACTGGCATCCGGTGTTGATCCCAACTTGTTGAAATTAGTGACAGCTCTATTTGTTCTTTTGATCGTAGCGCTGCCAAGGATAAGTAGTAGTCTCAGAAAAAACTGATGGTTTCTTTAGAGAACATATCCAAAGTCTTCAATAGGGGGGAAGTGAATGAAGTAACTGCTCTCCGGAATATCAGCCTGCATGTTCAAAAGGGCGAATACGTGGTGGTGATCGGGGCCAATGGTTCGGGAAAGACAACCCTGCTGAATATTCTTTCAGGTGCAGAGAGAGCCAGCAGTGGAAAAGTGATCATTGATGATAAAAATGTGACCGGCCTTGCAGAATTTAGAAGGAGCAAATGGATTGCCAGGGTATTTCAAAATCCATATACGGGCACCGCATCTGACCTCAGTATACTGGATAATTTTCGGCTGGCGGCACTGAGGACCCGACGTAAAAAATTAAGTATCGGCGTCAATGCTGCCTTCAGGAATAAGGTGCGGGACATGGTAGCGAAATTGAACATGGGGTTGGAAAATAAAATTGATCAGTTAATGGGTTCTTTGTCTGGCGGGCAGCGGCAGGCGCTTACACTATTGATGAGTGTGATGGACGAGCCAAACATACTGTTGCTTGATGAGCCTACTGCGGCACTAGATCCGAAATCATCTGCATTGATACTTGAACTGGCTGACCGGTTGATCAACGAATTCCATCTAACTGTTCTGTGCGTAACGCACAATTTAAAAGATGCGCAACAATATGGCACAAGACTGGTACAATTTCATGAAGCTAATTTGGTGCGGGATTTAAATTCAGAGCAAAAATCAAAAATCAGTTTGCAAGACATGTTCCGGTGGTTTGATTAGGGAACAGCTGCGAACTTTTTCAAATTCAAAAAAATCATGGCCATAAGCTGCGAGCTTTGAAATCCTGCTTATACATGCGCGGAAAATCGCCGGTGAGAAAAAATGTAAAGTTTATAAATACCGATCGATAGAAAACCAACAACAACAAAAGATATAATCGCTTAGCGTTATTTTTTTCTTTCGATCGTCATGGCTTGATAGACGACAAACCAAATACAGATAATTATTGTAAAAAAATGTGGAACTGTATCAGAAAGTATACGACTTCTCACATCATTAGATGATCTGTTGAGGGAGCTGAAAATGAAATAAAATGCCTGAAAAATTAACGACGCTAACCCCAATATTATCAGGTACAATCTTAAAAAGAATTCTGATTATATTTTTCGTGCTTGCCGTTTTCATTGTACTGTAAATTTAATTTTAGGATTTTGTTGAAGCCAAGTAAATATAATATAACTAGCTTCTTCCGACGTCATTGAATGGGCGCTCTTTTGTTTTTGTTGTTTTTCTGCATTCGGTAGCAAATTATTCCAGAGATCATCGCTATCAATCAAATCCATATGCCTGTATTGCACCCCTTTTTAGCTTTTCTTTCTAACGCGCAAATCAGCACCAGGGATGTCGATTTTTTAAGACGTATTGTTCGCTTTTTCCGTCGCGTTGTATTTTAATGCACTATTAATCCGTGATTCAGATCATTGGTAACTGAATAATAAATACCGTTCCTTCGCTCTCTTTTGTTTCCACTTTTATTTCACCGCCATGCGCTTTTATAATATCATAGCTCAGGCTCAAACCCAGTCCTGTTCCCTGCCCTGTGGGTTTGGTGGTAAAGAATGGTTGAAAGATTTTGTCCAGTACTTTCTGAGGAATGCCGCTCCCGTTGTCAGCAACTGAGATTTGTATCTCACCCCGGCCCTCTCTACCAGTGGAGAGGAAGGCCTTGGTGCTGACTGTCACCATTGGTTCGTACTCAACTCTTCCTTTAGGGGGCCGGGGGACTGCCTTCTTTTCTGCAACAGCATAAAAAGCATTGGTCAATAAATTCAAAATAACTCTTCCAATATCCTGTGGTACGATATTTATTTTTCCAATGGAAGGATCAAAATTCGTTTCAAATTTCGCGTTAAAGGATTTGTCTTTTGCACGCAAGCCATGATAACAAAGACGGAGGTATTCATCAACGAGCACATTGATATCTGTTGGTTCCTTTAGACCCGTGCTGCTTCTTGAATGTTGCAGCATTCCTTTTACAATGGCATCGGCTCTTTTACCGTGGTGTAAAATCTTCTCATTGTTCTGAAAAATATCATTCAATATTTCAACTTGCTCACTATTTTGAATTTTTAATTTTTCATTTTGAATTCTTAGCTCCTCGATCAGTTCGTTATTCACTTCCGAAAAATTATTCACGAAGTTTAGCGGGTTTTGTATTTCGTGGGCAATGCCCGCAGTAAGCTCACCCAGTGAAGCCATTTTTTCCGACTGCACCAATTGTGTTTGCGCCTGTTTTAAATCAACCAAAGTTTTTTCTACCTGCTGTTTCGCGGCTTCCAGTTTAGTAAAATCTTCATAGCGGGCATAGGCAGTAGAGAAAGCATCGGCCACAGACTGGATCAATTGTATTTCATCCTCACCTAAGCGATTTGTATTTCCCACATACAGCATACCCTGCAAAAAAGGGACAAAATGTAAATGGAAACCACCATGCGGAATTGTTTTCAGATATTGTTCCGGTGAAGCAAGAGCACCTTGTTTTACCAATGTTCCGGCAAAATCTGTGAAAGCTGTTTCATCCCAATGATCGATATAATTTTTGTTATCATGCCAGTGGCTGATGACTTGTGCAATATTTCCCGGTGTATCATATGGTATATGAAAGGCAGCGATCGCTTTCCCATCCGGAGTTGAAAGAAAAGTATGAATGAGTTTTTGCGAATCATCCATAATAAATACACCGCAACGAATAAAAGGAACATTTAAGATCGTAAGCTCGTTCCAGATCAATGGAGTGATCTTATCCAGATCCGCAATGGTACGCATGGAGGCAATTTCGGCGCGAACACGATCAAGGGCTGCCTGCTTTACTGCTTCCCCGGCGTTGGCCTCTGATTTTTGCAACTCAATATATCGCCGGAATGTAAGGTCCATAATCGTTCCAAAGCGTTTTAAAATCTTTATTTCAGCATCGTTGTATGGTGCCTCTGACCAGGCATAAAACCAGCCAACCGAGAAGGGAAGAAAAGTTCCATATTGTTTTTCTCCGCTTTGCCAATCAGGAACCTTAACCGATAAACCAGCTAGCAGCAATTCATAATAAATCTTAAGTGACTCACCTTGCAATTCAGGAAAATAGTCTTCGTTAGTCAGCCATGCATCATATATTTTTTCCAATACAGGATGACCAGAGATCTGCACCCATCCAACTAAGGAAAGACTATCTCCATCATCTGATGACGTGGCAGAATATAATTGTGCTTTTCTTGATTCTTCCTTATTCAAAAGACCCACGCCGCATCGCATGGGATTAATGCCAAGTTTTCTTAATTCAGTAAAGACCATGCTGGCTGCAGATGAGAGGTCGTTGCTGTTATGCATGGCCATTGCCCTGCCACGAACTCTTTCCAATGCCGCTTCGATGGTTGCCTCTCTTACACTAGCTTCTGCTTTCTGCAGATCATTAAAACGTGTATAGGTTAGATCAAACACACCGGCGAATCTTTCCAATAACAAAATACTTTCCGCAGGGCGGGGCTGAGGAGTAGAAAAGCAAACAAATCCCTTTGAAAAAAAAGCAACGCTGATCATTCTTCGACCATCTGTGTCAGCACTTTTAACAGGGACTCCGCTTACTTCGTTCCTGTATCTAAGCCACCCTTCGAGCTCTTTCCCTGTAAGGTCCACTACTGTTGATTTTCTTTGTTCTTTCCACGCCGAATATATTTTATGTATTAAAGTAGGTTCTTCAATACTTACATTAAATCCAAGATTGACTTTTGAGCCACTCCCTGCCCAGTCTGTTACGCGGAACTCCATCAGGCCTTCCTCTTCCTTTATGATTCCAATAGTGATTTGAATAGGATTTTCGCCCAACACGGTTAATTGCTGAAAAAGAACATAGGCTGTTTCCGAGAGTTCATCACTTCTTTGCATAGCCATGGTTCGGGCGCGAACTCTTTCCAATGCTAATTGAATTTGCGATTCTCTTGCTAGTGCTTCTGCTTTTTTAAGATCAAGATAACGC
>DASXOT010000566.1:0-6159 GCA_036494065.1 Chitinophagaceae bacterium | reverse complement strand
GAATTAAGGGATAAATATGCTGATCTTATCCGTAAAAAATTTCCGAAAATTCCACGCAGGATATCAGGATATAACCTGCCGGATTTATTACCGGAAAATAATTTCAATGTAGCACGGGCATTGGTGGGAACAGAGGCAACCTGTGTCACCATTTTAAACGCTACGCTGAAACTCATCCATTATTGGAAAGAACGCGTATTGGTGGTGCTGGGTTACCCGGATATCTACATCGCAACAAAACAGGTTACGCAATTATTGAAACATGAGCCCACAGGTCTTGAAGGAATCGACAGCGAGCTTCCGAAATATATGAAGCTAAATCAAGTGGATGAGGAATTTTTGCCAATGCTTCCAAAAGGAAATGGATGGTTGCTTGTTGAATTTGGCGGTGATACAAAAGAAGAAGCAAAGAACAAAGCCAAAAAGCTCATTGATGAATTAAAAAAACATCCTTCATCACCGGATATAAAATTGTACGAAGACGAACAAAGCCAGCAAAATCTTTGGAAGGTGCGTGAAGCGGGATTGGGAGCCACTGTATTTGATTCAAAAAAGAATCTCACCTGGCCAGGTTGGGAGGACTCCGCCGTTCCGCCCGAAAAAGTGAGTGATTACTTAAGAGACCTTAACGCATTATTTAAAAAATACGGTTATGAGGCTTCGTTGTACGGCCATTTTGGCCAGGGCTGTGTTCACTGCAGCATCAATTTCGATATGCAGTCAGAGGAAGGAATTCAGCAATATAAAAAATTTACTATTGAAGCGGC
This sequence comes from Chitinophagaceae bacterium, assembly GCA_036494065.1. GTDB lineage: Bacteria > Bacteroidota > Bacteroidia > Chitinophagales > Chitinophagaceae > VBAU01. The sequence goes on along the minus strand of DASXOT010000566.1, from coordinate 5,392 downwards.
AAGACTAGTGACCAACTATGGCGGTGCATTGTCCGGAGAACATGGTGATGGGCAATCGAAAGCCGACTTGCTTGAGATCATGTATGGGAAAGAATTAGTTGAAGCGTTGAGAGAGTTTAAATATATCTGGGATCCTGAAGGAAGAATGAACCCAGGAAAAATTGTCGATGCATACGGACAACTATCTAATCTGAAACTGTCAAATGGTTATCCTCATCATGAACCCGAAACACATTTTCATTTCCCGGATGATAAAGGAAAATTTTCCAATGCAGTGCTGCGATGTTTTGGCGTGGGCAAATGCAGGCAGGATGCGGCAGGAACCATGTGTCCCAGCTATATGGTCACAAAAGAAGAAAAACATACAACAAGAGGCCGGGCGCGTATGTTGTTTGAAATGCTTGAGGGCGACGTGGTCAAAGGATGGAAAAGTAAGGAAGTAAAAGAATCACTCGAACTTTGTCTTTCGTGCAAAGGATGTAAAGGTGACTGTCCCGTCCGTGTAGACATGGCAACTTATAAATCGGAATTTCTTTCTCATTATTACGAGGGAAAATTAAGACCGCCCGCTGCCTACGCGTTTGGATGGATCTATTGGTGGGCAAGAATGGCCTCGATATTCCCCCGCATAGCAAACTTTTTTACCCACGCACCTGGCATTAGCCAAATTGTAAAAGGGCTGGGCGGCATCTCACAAAAAAGGAGCATCCCAAAATTTGCGTCCTATACTTTCCGGGATTGGTTTTTCAACAGAAAGAAAAAAGCAATCGGGAACCAACAGGTCATTCTTTGGGCGGATACGTTTAATAATTTCTTTACACCAGAAACTCTGGTTGCGGGGGTTGAAGTATTAGAGGCGGCCGGTTGTGAAGTATTAGTCCCTGAAAAAATGCTTTGTTGCGGAAGACCATTATATGACTATGGCATGTTGAATACCGCTAAAAATTTATTGACGGATATCATGTCGCATCTTGAAAAAGCAATTAAAAAAGGAATTCCGATTGTTGGATTGGAACCGAGTTGCGTAGCTGTTTTTCGTGACGAGCTAATCAACCTGTTTCCAAATAATGAAATTGCCCAACAATTAAAACGACAAACCTATACACTGGCCGAATTTTTAGAAACAAAAACACCTGGTTTTAAACTTCCACGATTGCATCGAAAAGTTCTCTTGCAGGGGCATTGCCATCACAAAGCCGTAATGAAAATGAATAGCGATGAAAATCTCTTGAAAACAATGAATGTTGATCTGCAAAAACTCGATGCCGGATGCTGCGGAATGGCTGGAGGATTTGGTTATGAAAAGGGTGAACACTTTGATGTATCAATAAAAGCAGGAGAACGAAGATTATTGCCAGCCGTTCGAAGTGCAAAGTTAGATACCGTCATTCTTGCCGACGGTTTCAGTTGCCGGGAACAAATAGAACAGCAAACCGATCGCAAGGCCATGCACCTGGCGCAGCTTATACAAATGGCGATGCGTGAAACGGATGCGGATCAATTCAATAATGAATTGCCCGAAAAGAAATTCGTAGATGGAATGAAACTGCAAAATCCCCATAGGGTGCGGAATAATTTTTTCATGATCGCGGCATTCGGAGCAGGGATTGCAGCGGGAATATATTTCAGGAATAAAAAAAATTAAATGAAATCGAAATTAATCAACAACGATAATATGAAGACTTTCGCAGTGGTGTTTGATGATGGTGAAGAAGTGATCCAAACGCTTCAAGATTTCGCCAGGCAAAATAATCTGCGGGCAAGTCAATTCACCGGTATCGGTGCATTCAGTGAGGTAACGCTGGGTTTTTTTGATTTCACGAAAAAAGATTATCTCAGGACGGAGATTACGGAACAGGTGGAACTATTATCGCTCCTGGGTGATATCACGCTCAATAAAGAAAAACACCAGATTCATCCGCATGTGGTCGTAGGAAAAAGAGATGGCACAGCCCACGGCGGTCACTTACTAAGGGCCATCGTTCATCCCACACTGGAACTGATCATAAACGAATCACCCGGATATTTGCAAAGAGAATTGAATAAGGAAACCGGGCTGCCGCTTATTAAAATTTAAATGAATTACCGGTTATTTTTTTTCATCACAGCTTATTTGAAATGTCATGGACAAGAAATTAAATAAATGAATCATGCCGCAAGAGACAAACGAAGCTCCGGGAAGGCCGGGTGTCCAACCGCACTGGCTATCAGGAGCAAAATCGGGAATTGGTAAATCGCTCAGCGGCGGCTCAGATGTCAGCTTCACGATCAGCCATGGTCTGATTAACGAAGTGTATTTTCCCCGTGAAGATATCGCTTGCATCAACCAGTTTGGCTTTATCGTAAGCGATGGAAAAGATTTCCTTTCCATAGAAAAACAAGATACTCTTCACGAAACAAAAATGTACGAAGAAGGCATTCCCGCCTATTTTATAACAAATACCTGCAAGCAAAACAAGTATATCATACAGAAAGAAATTATTACGGATCCAAAAAGGAATTCGCTAATGCAACGTGTGCGATTTGAAGCTACGGGCGAAACAATTAGCGATTACCAATTGTACATGCTTGTTTCGCCACATGTAAAAAACTACGGCGACGGGAACAATGGATGGGTTGGAACATATAAAGGCGTTTCCATGCTTTTTGCTGGCAGAGATGATATGGTATTAGCAGTAGCCTGCTCGATTCCATGGAAAAAAAAGTCTGTAGGATTTAAAGGCGCTTCCGATGGTATTACCGAATTAAAAAAATATAAAACGCTCATTAATGAATATACCCGGGCGCTTGATGGAAATATTTTACTTACGGGTGAGATTGACCTGGAAAACTCGCGTGGCCAGGAAATAATTATCTCGGTCGGGTTTGGCTTTTCAGAAACCGAAGCGGGACATCTTGCCCTCGCCAGTTTACTCGATGGTTTTGAAAAAGCTGAAAAAGGATATGTATCCGAATGGAGGAAATGGCAGAAATCTCTTTCTAATTTAAAGTCATCCAAAAATACGATTGGAAAAATATTCAGATCGAGTGCAGCAGTTTTGAAAATGAGCGAAGCCAAGCGTTTTCCCGGCGCCATTCTGGCGAGCCTGTCCATTCCATGGGGACAGACAAGAACAGAAGATGACCTCGGCGGATATCATCTTGTTTGGCCGAGAGATCTTGTAGAAACGAGCTGGGGGCTTCTTGCATTGAATGCAAAAGAAGATGCCTTACAAATTGTGAACTACCTGATGTCAACTCAAAAAGTTGATGGCAGTTGGTCGCAAAATATGTGGGTTGACGGAAAACCATACTGGGCAGGGATACAAATGGACCAGGTAGCATTACCTATATTGTTAGTAAATACCTGTCTTCATTACGGTCTCCTCGATACTGAAAGACTCAAAAGATATTGGGAAAGTATTCGTCTTGCCGCCGTGTTTATTGTAAGGAACGGACCCTTCACTGAACAGGATCGTTGGGAGACACAAAGAGGAATCTCACCGTTTACTATTGCCACGGAAATTGCTGCATTACTTGCCGCAGCAGAATTCGCCGAATTATTTGGAGAATCAACGATGGCCCAATATTGCAGGGAGACAGCAGATTACTGGAATGAAAACATCGAGGCATGGACGTATGCCAGGGATACCCCCCTCGCGGAAAAATATAAGGTCGATGGCCACTACATTCGCATCAATCCAACCGAAATACCGATCAATGAAAATAAAGAAGCCTGCATTAGTTTAGGCAACAAAGATGAATTCCCGGCCATTGAAATTATTTCTGTAGACGCTTTATCATTAGTTCGCTTCGGCCTGAGAAAACCAGATGATCCACATATTTTGAACACAATAAAATTAATTGACGGCGAACTGAAAGTTGAAATGCCTACAGGTCCATGTTGGCACAGGTTTGTCAATGACACCTACGGCGAAGATGACGCAGGAAATCCTTTTTTTGATAATGGGAAAGGAAGAGCGTGGCCTTTGCTCACAGGTGAGCGGGCCCATTATGAGGTTGCGGCTGGTAATCTACAGGAAGCAAAAAACCTTTTGAAAACTCTAGAGTCATTTTCGTATCATGAAATGCTGCCTGAGCAAATTTGGGATACAGCCGATATCCCGTCAAAAGACTTGTTTTTTGGTCAGTACACGGGTTCCGCGATGCCGCTCACGTGGGCACATGCGGAATACATCAAACTTTGTCAGTCCGTCAGGCAAAAAAAAGTATTTGATATGCCTGAGCATACTTATAAAAGATACATTCTTGATCAAACTAAATCTGATTATTCAGCATGGCGTTTCTCCATGCCGATAGAAAAAATCTCAAGGCAAAAAAAGTTCTTGCGGATTGAAGTGATGTCCCCGGCAACTATCCATTGGACAAATGATGGCTGGCAAACCAAAAATGAAATTGATACAAAGGAGAGTACAGTTGCTATTCACTATGCGGATATTTCTTTAGAACAATCAAATGCAACTGAAATTGTTTTTACCTTTTTTTGGAAAGATCCAAATAACTGGGAAAATAAAAATTTTACCATTTCAATTGTTGATTGATCGCTGGCAGGGTTCCCGCAGATAGCGCAGATTGGCAAAAAGATATGGGTCGATCCGCGTAATCCGCGGGCGATGTCTTGATCTTTTCTACCAGCATGGTTTTTTATCGTCCATTAATCCCAGCCCTGCGTTTTCTAATGCATGGTTCAGGTCGTCCCGTCGTTCGTCGCTGATACCCCCCGTTATAGATACTTCACCTAATTCAACCGTGGTGTAATGCAGTCCCAATCTCTCGAGTTCAGCCTTCACCAGCATTTTACAACGAATACTAACCATATATTTAATAAAAAAGCGTCATTTATTCTTCTTGCGCCTGGTTAGAAGGTTAAATTGAGTATAAAAGAATTGATGAGAAATAATAAGCCAGAAATGGCGTTGTAAAGATAATAATGGCAATTGTGTTTTTCAAGCCGGTTTATGTGTGAATTATGCAGGGATTATTAGAAATCCTGTAACATTTATTGTCACAAATAGTAGTAACTTTAAAAGTCTGAAGTCGGACAAAAATCGGATATTAAGGGTAATAAACACCGGGAACCATTGAGATCTATCTTAATAAATTTGCAGTTAACTGCTCATTATTAAGATAATTATAGTAATCTTGTTGATTCTCTACCGAAACACAATCATTTAACCGCTTTCAGAAACCAGCATTATTTTTCTAATTATGATTACTGCAACGGCCAGAGATTTTTTGAAAATCCTGCCCTTGCAAAATAATAATAGGGGCGAATTGATATAAATGACCCCCTTTCTCCCTGCTTTTCTCCGATTACTCCTGTTACAATAGTATTCTATGAAAAGTTTCGGAGAATTTTAATCAGCATTACAATTGTATGAAAAAATTAAAA
>DASXOT010000565.1:0-4537 GCA_036494065.1 Chitinophagaceae bacterium | reverse complement strand
CCGGCGCCGATATGGTCAGGCCCGCATAATCGGACGATGTAAGATTAACAGGAATTTCTACCGTAACATTTGAATCTGCCAGGTGAATATTGGGAAAAACATCCTTGAATTTCGCAATGGCAATATTTTGAACATCCCTGGTATGACTATAATTCAATGAAAAATTTAAATCTTTTACCGTATAGTCCATTTCATAAGACCACGTGAGCTGCGGTTTCAGACCAGTGTTACCTGAAGAATAAGTGCTCACGTCAATCAGGAATAGAAACGGGTTCAGATCCGAATAATTGGGCCGGTCAATACGCCTGCTGACTGATATACCTAGTGTTTTATTGTCATTTATTTTATAATTAAAAAATGCACTCGGGAAAAGTTGGAAATAACTGGTATCAAATAACAAATTGCTTTTTACTTGTTTTGTGCGAACCTGCGTCTCTTCGCCACGTAAGCCAATCTGCACATTGAGTTTTTTAAATTCCTTACTAAAATTCACGTAGCCGGCATAGTTATATTCCTTATAAATAAAATGATTGGTCTTTGTCGTATCGTCAACAGGCACGCCGGTGCTTGCATCGAAAAAGTGTTGGTCGTTATCAGATGAAACATAACTTGTCTTAAAGCCTGTTTCAAACTTCGCACCATTCGGAAGAGGATTTACATAATCCGCTTTGTTGGTCTGGAGAATTAGTTTGCCATTCTGTGTTCCATTTAAAAGGTAAAATGGTTTAAGCGTAGATCCGTCGAGGTTATAGTAATTTGTATTGTTGCTGGATAAGGAGTTCGATTTAAAAACTCCATAGTCAATATCTGCCGTTAACTCCTTACCAGTTGTATCAAAACTATGTTTCAAATTGATATTACCGAATGAGTTAGTCAACCCGCTGGTGCCGTTAGATTGTGTCTTGAATGTATAAGATGGCTGATCGGCATTATCGATTACAACTGAGTTATTATCATTATTACTTTTGTAATGAATAAAGGTGCTGTTGGCAACAAATCCGATGATCGTCTTTTTATCCGGGAAAAAGTCCATCCCTAATCTTGCTACGTGAACGTTTTGCGGGAAAGTTGTATAATTATCTTTCTTGTCTTCACCATCAAAAACTCCGTTATTGTAAAAATTGCGATCTAATATTAAATGATTTAATCCCTCACGATAAGCATAGTTATAATTTCCAAAAATATTGATCTTCTTATCGCGATAGTTAAAAGTAGTTCCTGTATTGGTTTTTGGATAAATGCCCTGGCCATAGCCAGCAGTAAGGGTTCCATTGGCGCCGAATCGTTGATCTTTTTTCATTCTTATGTCAATGATGCCAGCGTTTCCGGCAGCATCATATTTGGCTGACGGGTTTGTGATCAGGTCAATGCGTTCTATGGCGGTACTGGGTAAGCCACGTAGGTAATTGGCCAGGTCCTGCCCCGATAAAGGGCTCAGTTTTCCATCGATCATGATAATTACTCCTTGTTTCCCGCGCATACTGATCACATCATTTTGGTCAATGGTGATTCCGGGCGATCTTTCCAAAATATCCATGGCCGAACTTCCCGCGTTGATAGGGCTGCTCTCTACATTTACAACAAGGCGATCATTCAATTTCTGAATAAATGGTTTTCTTGTGACAACTGTCACATTGTTCATCTGTTTTTCGGCCAGCAACAGCACCATTGCCGGGAATACAACAGTTGGTCGAGCTTCCGATAATTCAAATGCTGATGAATACGACGTTGTATAATTTACAAGGCTACTTCTGAGTAAATAATTTCCGAAACGAATATTCTCAAATGTTGACTGGCCATTCTTATCTGTGATAGCGACTTTTACGAGAGAAGAATCTTTTGATTTAAGCAGTTCAACGGTCGCACTTTCCAATGGGTTGTGCTCGTCATTTTCGATTCTGATTGAAATTTTGCCATGATTGCTTTGGGTCTTCCCTACAAAGCAAAAAAATACTATCGCAATAAGCACAGCTGTTTTCTTCATGACTACTTTAAGTTTCAGCAAATGTTTGAAAAAAACAACCGTTCTTAAATACTTATTGATTAATCGGTAAGGTTAAAAGATAAATGGGTTATTTGTTGTTAACGCCTGTCGGATTTTTACATTATTAGTAAGAAAGCCCAAAGCCGAATTTATATAATGGGTCTTTTGAATCGTAAGGGACATCTTCCTTCTGATTACGCACTGCCTCCATGGAAGAAGGTAATTCAATTGGCAAATGGCCACCAGGTTTATATTTTCCAAACACTACATCCAGCACAGCTTCGTCGCTTGCGCCAAAGTCCGCAAGCAATCCTTTTGCTTTTGCGCTTATTTCCGGAATTACAGCAGGGCGGTCAAGATAGATGTCAATAATCGTAGGGACGATAGCCAGTAGTTGAAGAATACTGTCCTTCTGCGCCCCTTTAAAATCAAGATCGCCGTGATGAAACATTCTGGCCATCGTTATTGGTGTTTCGACGGGGTAAAATGGCGTACTAAGGCGAAGAATCGCAATATCTGCCTGCTCCGGCTTATCAACCACAGTTCCATACCGCGAAGCTATTTTTGGGTCAATATTTTTCACATAGATTTTAAGTTTGCCTGGTTGTAATGGAAGTATCTTTTTATCGTTCTTCAACAATGTCATAGCCCGCCGTTGTGATTCCCGGGCTGCCTTTACAAACTCATCCTTTCCTACTGTTTCTGTTGCCTTTGCTTCATCAATAAATGGATTATCAAACAAACCAAGTTCAAACTTCTGTCGAAGCAACCGGGTAACGGAGGAATCAATTCTCTTTACAGATATCTTACCGTCCCCGACAAGTTTCACTACCACCTCCGGGATATTTTCTCCTCCAAACTGATCAACACCTGCATCGATGATCTTTTTCACTCTTTCTTCAGCTGATAATTTCTCGACTCCCCATGCACGCGCAGGCCAAACTGTTCCGCCAATATTTGCATCGGTCACCAGTCCCCAATCAGTGCAGATCACTCCATCATAATGATATTTATTTCGCAGTAAGCCGGTGATAATATCTTTATTAAATGAAAATCCGACATCTTCACTTGTTTGCCCCTTGGGTACACCATAATAAGGCATTATCGCAGCCGTATGCACTTTAAATGCAGCTTCAAAGGGTATCAAATGGTATTTGAAATTATTACCTGGGTACACCTGTCCCTTTTGAAAAGGGAAATGAGGATCGAGTCCTTCTTTTTGCGGTCCACCACCGCTAAAATGTTTTGTCATGCAAGCAACGCTGTTTGGTCCAAGCTTATTTTGCTGAAATCCCAGGATGTAAGCGGTAGCCATTTTTGATGACAGTTGTGCATCCTCACCAAACGTGCCACTGATGCGCGGCCAACGAGGTTCGGTTGCAAGGTCAACCTGGGGATGAAGTGCTTCACGAATACCGACAGATATGTACTCCTGCCGTGAATCATCTGCAAATTCTTTTGTTAGTTTCTCATCCCCAATGGCTGCCAGCCCCAGTGGTTCACACCATTGTGCAAAAGTCTTAGCGCTCATTGAAAAAATTGAACTGGTGAAATGATTACGTGGATCAGAAGCGATCGTAAGCGGTATGCCCAGCCGTGTAGAATCGGCTGCGTATCGTTGCATTTTGTTATACCATTTTGCCAACGCTTCAATAGAGGGAATGGCCCAGAGATTAAAATGATTCATCTTTTTGTCGTTCATCAATTTAAGGCCATTAGGAGCAAAAGCAAACATTCCTGTTGCCGGTTTGTCTTCAATGCTCCCGTCGTCATTTATCCTGGCACCATTAATAAACATCATACCCGCTTTTTCTTCAATTGTCATTTGGGAAAGCAGGTCCTTGATTCTTGCCTCAACCGGCTGATGAATATCTTCATAGATATCCATCTTGCCATTTTTATTAAGATCACGAAACTCACTATTGTTATAGTAAGATATTAGGGGCGACCCGCGGTAAACCAAATCGGGAAAATTCTTGTTGCGGTGTTTATTCCATGAAGTAAAAATAAATATGACAGGGAATAAAACAGCTAAACCAATGGCCAATTTTAAGTGAGTGCTCATAAATTATTGTTTTACGGCTTTAAACTTTGCAAAAATTGATTGCGTATTTTATTGATATAAACTTACATACTTTTCAAAAACCAATTTAGATCAGCGCAATTACCACAATGCAATTAATCATTAATGTTATATTTTTTTTCACCACTTCGATTGCTGCATCGGCCTTATTCTTCGCCTGCGAAGATCATCGATATAAATTCCTGTTACAGTGCTTATGATATATAGTTTGCTATATAGCATTTCGATCTCACCGGATCGGTTGTTATCAATTTCAAATTTGCTTTAAGATCAAACAAGTCGTGTCTTTTAAAAAAAAGTGTATCGATCTGGGCATAGGAAAATATTTTGAAGGCTTGTGCATGATGAACATCAAAATACCGCAAAAAACAACATCAGAAATTCAAGAGCATATTCCCTGAAACGCTTCTTGCCACCATCGTTGATTTGCGGATGATGAAGGACTTCCATTTTATCATTTATTTCCTGAA
>DASXOT010000564.1:0-1566 GCA_036494065.1 Chitinophagaceae bacterium | reverse complement strand
TCTTCTGTTTATAGCACTGGGTTTTTCTTTTTTGATAGCGATTGCAATTCAGGCGTATGTATCAAGGCGGCTTCTTAACCTGGTTCGTACAATGAAGGAAGTAAGCAGGACAGGAAATTATGACAAATCGATTTCCGATGATGGAAAAGATGAGATAAGTACCCTGATCAGGGTTTTTAATAGTTTAATGTCAGAGATAAAAGAAAATCAGCAGCGAAAGGATGAGTTTATTAGTATTGTAAGCCATGAATTAAAAACTCCGCTTACAAGTGTAAAAGGATACCTGGAATTGATGGATGCCATGGAGGACCGGCAACCCAACAAACAATTTGTTCAAAAAGGACTTGAAAATGTAAAAAAACTGGAAAAGCTCATCAGAGATCTGCTGGATGTTTCTAAAATCCAAAGTGGTCAATTAGAATTGAATATTGCACAGTTTAATATAGTCGCGTTGCTCGATGAAACGATTGCTTCCACTCAAATGGTGTCGGGCACGCATGAAATTATTTGGGAAAATTATCTCGACAATGAAATGATTATTGCAGACCGGCACAGGATCGAACAGGTAATGACCAATCTCTTATCCAACGCCATTAAATATTCTCCTGGTGGAAAGAGGGTGATAGTGTACAGTGAAAAAACAGACAAAGAACTTATTATTAAAGTCAGAGACTTTGGATTAGGCGTACCTAAAGATGAAAGCTTAAATATTTTTGAACGCTTTTACCGGTCAAAAGGAATGTCAACTACAATCGTTGGCTTTGGACTTGGTCTGTATATATGCAAGGATATAATAACCCGGCATAGTGGACGAATTTGGGTAGAATCGGAAGAAAAAGGCTCGGCTTTTTATTTTACCCTCCCATTGATTAATGACAGTGATCGGGTAAATATAAGACCTGCTGCAGCGAAAATCATCGATTAGCTTTCATTCTTCACATTTAGATCGACATGGGTGTAAAAGCCGAGATCTTTATCCTTCAATAACTTGATCCAGAAAATAAGTTGACCTGTATGATAGGACAGGTGCTCTGTTACGTGAATAATGATTCCGGCACCTGAATGAATGAATCCCTGGACCTGCCGTTTTCTTAAAAGTTCATTTGTCGAAATATTTTGAATAACACTCTTAGCTTCTGCAATAGTTCCAAGGAATTTATTAAGCAGTTCAGATTTCGAATAGCCTCCAACGGCTGAGAACTCTTTATCTCGTTCACGGGTATCTTCCTGTTTACCCAACGACGAAATTGCGTACTGTCTGATATTGCCGCATAAATGCAGAAGAATATTCCCGGTACTATTAGAATGAGAATTCGGTCTTTTCCAAATTTCCGTTTCATCTAACTCATTCAAACTCGCAACTATTTTCTGCGTGTTTTCATCGATCCTGTGTATGGCTTCTTGTATAAGCTCTGTGCGCAAATCTTCCGTCATAATTATAATTTATCGGCAAAGTAAAATATTATTACTGTTGTCATCTTTGAAAGCATTCATTTTTATATTCTTTGTCGTCGTTGTTCTGGAAATTTGACTATCCTTTGTGATACCGGGTATTGGACACGAATA
>DASXOT010000563.1:0-9178 GCA_036494065.1 Chitinophagaceae bacterium | reverse complement strand
GGTTCGCTGCGCATATATGCCAAACATAGGAAAGACGAATCAAAGAACGTTGCCGATCGTGTCAATTCTTTATTGAAAAAAGAATTGGACAGGGGAATAACCTCATTGACTTATTATAGTCGTTTCCAGGAAAAGGCCTTTCGCGTAAAACTCGATTTAATATTTTTTTTAATTGAACAGAAAAGAGCAGGGAAAAAGGTATCGGCTTATGGTGCCGCGGCTAAGGGAAATACTTTATTGAATTATTGTGGGATTAAAAATGATTTGATTGAATTTGTAGTCGATGCAAACCCGCATAAGCAAAACAAATGGTTACCGGCGAGTCACATACCGGTTGTTAATGAATCTTACCTCAAACAGCAGCAGCCCGATTATGTGATCATTTTGCCATGGAATTTGAAGAAAGAGATCACAGAACAGCTTGCTTATATTCGACAATGGGGCGGAAAGTTCGTTATACCAATCCCCAAACTGGAGGTGGTAGAATGAATAAAGTATTAGTGACAGGAGTTACAGGATTTATTGGCGACTACGTGGTGCGGGAGCTTCTGAGGCACAATTGTTCTGTTATAGCATCGTCGGCCGACGAACAAAAAGCAAGGAGAAGAGATTGGTTTGATCATGTGACTTATATTCCTTTTGATCTTCGTCAAATTGATGACAATGTAAATTATTACCATCGTTTTCAACAGCCTGATTTGTTAATACACCTCGCATGGGAAGGTTTGCCTAATTATAAATCGCCATTTCACCTCGAAGACAACCTGCCCAGACATCATCATTTTCTAGCCAATCTTATAAAAAATGGATTACCCGACCTAACCGTTACCGGTACTTGTTTTGAATACGGGATGCAGGAAGGCGGTCTGACAGAAGATATGCCTGCATTGCCAACTAATGCGTATGCAAAGGCGAAAAATGAGTTGAGAGAATCGCTCGAACAGCTACGGCAGGAGCACAGCTTTTCATTCAAATGGGTACGCCTGTTTTATATGTATGGCAAAGGGCAAAATCCGAATTCGTTACTTTCGCAACTTGAAAGAGCGCTGGAGAACAACGAACCTGTATTCAATATGAGTGGAGGTGAGCAAACACGAGACTACCTACCGATCGAAAGCGTGGCAGAATATATTGTAAAAATCGCTTTGCAGAAAAGGGTAGCGGGAATCATTAATTGCTGCAGTGGCGTACCCATTACGATAAAACAGTTCATCAAAGATTATTTACAATGCGCCAATAAAAGTATCAGCTTGAATTTGGGCTACTATCCATACCCTGACTATGAACCCATGCATTTTTGGGGCGACAATAGTAAACTAAAAAAAATTTTGAATGATGAATGATCCGATACAGGCTTTCATAGAAGAAAGGGAGGAAAGAATCCATCAAAATGGAATGAATGATGCTTTGCAAAAAGCGGCGAGGGATTTTAATACAGAATCGAACCGGGCACAATATTCTTACAATTTTTCCTGGATGGGCCGGCCGATTATTCAATATCCGCAAGATATGATCGCCATGCAGGAAATAATATGGGAAGTAAAACCTGATTTGATCATTGAAACGGGGATTGCCCACGGTGGTTCGCTGATTTACTATGCTTCATTACTTGAATTAATTGGAAAAGGTGAGGTACTGGGAATTGATATTGACATTCGGGAACACAATAGGAAGGAAATCGAAAAGCACCCTATGTATAAGCGGATAACCATGATACAGGGATCATCCATCAGCGATGAAACTATCGAGCGGGTAAAAAAATATGCCGAAGGCAAACAAGCTGTATTGGTTTGTCTTGACTCAAATCATACTCATGATCATGTGCTGAAGGAACTGGAATTCTATTCGCCTTTTATTACGCCAGGCTCTTATATTGTGGCTTTTGATACAATTGTTGAACATTTGCCTGAAGGATATTTTTCTCAAAAACGGCCCTGGGGAATTGCGAACAATCCTAAAACAGCAGTTGACAAATTTTTAAAGATAAATGATCAATTTGAAAATAGTTCATTTATGGATAATAAGCTTTTGATCAGCGTGGCGCCTGGGGGATACCTGCGAAGGATAAAATAAGCAATGCATGAGTCAGATGCCGTGGATTTCTTTTTGTATCAGCACTTATAAAAGGCCTGAAATTCTTCACAAGCAATTGTTGTTACTGTTACAACAGACTTATGAGGATTTTGAAATAGTGATTTCCGATAACGATCCTGATGGCTCAGCCGAAAAAGTCATCGAAATAATAGCAGATCCCCGCTTAAGGTATTTTAAAAATCGTGAGAATATCGGAATTATTAAGAGTTTTAACAACAGCATTAAGATGGCTGTTGGGGAATTTATTGTTCCAGTTACCGATGATGATCCTATCGATGCCAATTTTCTTGAGTTTTTTCGTCATCTGTATCATCAGCATCCGGGTTTTTCGATATACTGCGGATTTAAAAGAACAGGGAAAGAAGAAGGAGAAATTGAATTCATTTCAAGGGATAGTTTTTTACCTGAAGTACTCGACCCGATGAAGACACCAAATCTACTTTGGTCCAGTACACTTATGCGGCGAATGGATGTTATCAAAACCGGTTCAATACCTGATTTCGGAAGCCCTCATCTCGCCGATCATGCATTTATAGTACAAGTGGGAAGCGTTAATGGAGGTGTTATTGTGAATAGAATGTTTAGCTCCCTTACATCTCATGATTCAAATTTTTCAAAATTAAATTTCGAATTTTATGTGACGGGATGCGAAGGCTTTTATCATCACCTGGTCGATTTTTTTTCTGATCATCCAAAACTAAAACATTTCAAACGGGCCATTTTAAATCATCTTGCCAGGTGGTTTATAGCTGTTACTTTTAATTTGAAGAAATATTATACGATTACAAAATACAATCCGGTCTTAGTTACTAAAGTGAACGATTTCGCCTCTGAAATTCTTAACTTACCGTTTATGAGTCGATACTTACTTAGATATAAAACAAAAAATTTAATTTTTAAAATAAAAAGGTCTCTGCATTTACTTCGCTGAATATGGCAAGATTCTCAATCATCCTTCCTGTCCGTAATGGAGGCGAATATGTAAAGGAATGTGTGGATAGCATACTTTCCCAGACATATAACGATTTTAATCTTCACGTGCTGGACAATTGCAGCACCGATGGTACGTCGGAGTGGATACAATCGTTGACCGATGAAAGAATCAAACTTTATCCCGCGAAAACCAGTCTGTCCATTGAAGAAAATTGGAGACGGGTATTGTCCATTCAGAGAAACGAATTCATGACGCTGACTGGTCATGATGATGTCTTTGACAGGAACTACCTGCAAGTGATGAATGACCTTATCCGCAAGCATCCGGGGGCAGTATTATACCAGGCGCATTTCCGGTATATCAATTCTAAAGGAAGTACAATACGCCGATGCAAACCTATGGATGAAGTTCAGTCAGCTTCGGAATTCTTAGCTTCATTTCTAACTGGAATAATTGATACGATGGGCACCGGATTTATGATGAGAACAATTGATTATGATGAATGCGGAGGCATTCCGGCGTATCCCAATCTTTTATTTGCGGATTTCGAACTTTGGATAAACCTCACAAGGAAAAGTTATAAGGCTACATCTCACGACGAATGTTTTGCTTTCCGTTTGCATCAAAGCATGACGACAATTTCTTCCGATCTTAAGTTTCATAGAGCTTTTGAACAATTTGTAAAATATCTTGTTGCTATCAGGAAAACCGATACTGAATTGGCGACAGTAATAGAGAAATATTCTGTTTCATTTATTGAGTTTTATAGCAAAGGGCTGGCTCATCGTCTTTTGAGAACTCCGAAGCAGAAAAGGGAAGGTGAAACTGTTGCGTCGTTTTTGCAGAGTTGTAAAACTTATGCAGATATACTGGTACCAGGCAACAATTTTGATCCTTATAGAAAATATAGTGTAAAGCTGGCCAGGCAAATTGATAGTAATTTTTTTACACGTTCATTGTTCCTGCTACTTAAGAAAATACGCTCGAAACCTGTTATGAACTAGGTTATGGAAGTCTCCGTCATAATAATCAATTACAATACTTTTGAACTTACTTCGGCTTGTATCCGGTCTGTTATTGAATTTACAAAAGATGTTAGTTACGAGATTATCCTTGTTGATAATGCTTCGACGGAATGCGATCCAGAGAAATTTTTGGATGAATTTCCGAGCGTGAAGCTGATTAAGAGTGACATAAATGGAGGATTTGCTTTTGGGAATAATTTAGGCATTAAGGAGGTGGAGGGCATGTACATACTGTTATTGAACAGTGATACATTGCTCTTTGAGGACAGTATCACTAAGAGTATTTCATACATCGGGCAGCATCCAGGCGCAGGTGTATTGGGTTGCAGAGTGATTTTCCCCAACAAAAAAATTCAATATACTGCCCGCAAGTTTAAATCCATTAAATGGGAATTACTTGATCTTTTTCGCTTTATTCCGATGCTTATGTCTTACCAAAAAAGGTCACGTTTAATGTTGGGGAAATATTTTCGCTGCGACGAAAACATTTCCCCTGATTGGATTAATGGTGCCTTTTTTTTGTTTCGGAAAGATATCCTGGAGAAATTACCAGGCAAAAAACTCGATGACAGGTTTTTTATGTATGGCGAGGATCAGCTTTGGTGCGAGCAAATAAAGAAACTAGGTTATCAGGTGTTATTTTTTAGTGAAACTACAATTGTGCATCTTGGTAACGCCAGCACCGATAAGAGAAGGCAACTGGCATTACGAAGACTAATGTTAAAGCATGAACTCGCAATAATGCGATTTAGAAAGGGCGAGGGTCTTTACTACTATTCTTTCGCTGCCACATATGGTCTAAAGGAATATCTGCGGTATTTGTTAAAGATGTTGACTGTTAAGTCGAGTAGCAAACGTTAGACTGAAGAGAACAGCTATCTATACCCCACACCAATCAGTCCATGCTGGATATAACAGATCTCGACGTAAAGAATTTGATTGACGGAATGCAGGCAAACGGAAACTTCGGCTCTATGCTGAATCTGCAAAATGAATAAGCCTTTAACATCAGGCAATTCTGTTCACCATTTTATTCAGATGCTACCAAGCATCCTAACAATAATTTATAGATCATTTTTCAAAAGCCGTCAGCTTCTGGCGGCTTTATTTTTACCTCGAAATTTTCTTTACAATACTCCCCCAATAATAGTATTCATAGTAAGAGGGCGGCGTAATCTCTTCCTTATTACTTTTGTCGACTATTGCTTTTACAAAGGATTGCCAGTCATTGTCGGCAACGACCACTAATTTTCCGCCACATATATCTCTATGAATTCCCATAGCTCCGGTTTCAGTTGTTATAACTGTTGTACCAAACGCAATGGCTTCTACCATCTTTGTTTTGATGCCGCCACCCGTTTGAACAGGATTTAGAAAAAGATCGGCTCCTTTAAAATACATGTCAATGTCTTCTACGAAGCCGGCGTAGATAATATTCTTATCGATGTATTCTTTTAGTTCATTTAATTCTGAGGGTAGCCTTTTTCCGCAGATAATAATTTTATAGTTGAAACCGTCGGCCTTTAATAATAATGGATTGATGTCATTGAGAATAACCATCACCGCATCCAGATTCGGTTTATAGTCCAGCAAACCATTAAACAGTAATATCTTTTCATTGCTTGGTATGATATGAAGTGCATGCAGGTTTTTTCTGCAAGCTTCCTTATCAACTGGAAATTGACTGATCTCGACGCCGAAAGCGACTTCGATACATTTGCTTTGATCAATTTTCCACTGTTCAACGGCAAATTTTTTGTCATCCGGAGATACGAAAAGTAGTTGATCGGCCAGCCTGAAAAACCATTTTTCATACTGTTTCAAAAGAGGCCACCACCATTTATTGGTTGACTGAAATCGCTTGTACTCGATGTTATGAACGTGCAATAGGGTGGTTAATCCTGTTCTCCTTTTTATAGTTTTTGCCAGCCATGTGTAATAAGGATGTTCCCATATAACGAGGTCAAATTTTTCTGATTTGATAAGGGTTGTTAGCCTGGAAATAAGACCCCAATCCGCATATCTTGATAACGGTTTCTTTTTTAACCAGCCCAGATGCTTATATGTTTTTATAAGGGAGGGATCATTCTCTGCAACACTTATAACAGTAAGATCCGATTCCTTTCCCAGGTAGTCGAGGAATTGGGCGATCGACTTTTGCCCTCCTGAGAAATAAGGAATATATTGATAGGAAGCTATTACAAGAATTTTCTTCAAGTGATAACAAATGGTAGATGACTAATAGTAACTAATGCATCCTTAGCATTAGGCTTTCTCGTTTTTGGCATTGCCAGCTATTGACTCCCTGCTCCCGATTGCCGATTTTCTTGTTCTCCAATCCATATAAAATCCTCCCAAAAACAGGATTAGAATAAGGAATGATGATATATAAGCGATCTTCAATCCTTTTTTATAGGACTCGGGTTCAAAAATAAATTTGATCATATGCTGACCCGCTGGAATCGACAAACCACGCAAAACATAATCGGCTTTACAATAATCCACTTTTTTCCCGTCGATGTATGCGTTCCATCCAAGCGAATAATATATTTCACTAAATACCGCAAACTGTGGCTTACCGCTATTGAACGAATACTGCATGGTGTCATTATCAAATTTTGACAGCTTGATAGTCGCTGCGGAATCCCATTGTGGCTGCACTACTGCATTGTTGAAAGACTGCTGAATGATGGCTGTATCCCGCAATTGCGTCTTGCCGATGTCCTCAATTTCTTGTACGGGGCCATCTACCAGCTTCACATTTTTTACTAGCCAGCAAGGACCATAAGCATAGGGATTAGGATCCAGCTGTTGTTGGTTGGTTTGAGGATTTGTAAAAACAGTGTAGCGTGCATTCAACATATTCAGGATATTCTGGTTGGGAACTCCGTAGAAATATTTATTAAGCAAGTTTTGATAAATACTTAACCTGGCCGGGTTGTAGCCTGTTATTGATTTAAAAAAATAAGCCGACCTGGTATCGGTTAAGGGGTTGATTCCTTCATTGTAAACTCTGAAATCAGGATCCTTGTCCTGCAGTATTTGTTTTTCCACCGGTGATGGAGTAAAGTTCTGAGCAGCGATTTCGTCGGGTGATGCATAATGATCCTCTGTTAAATAATCACTGTCGATAACAATAAGGTCAATGACAGTAACTACTCCTAACGCGATAATTATGACAAGGGGCTTTACCAGGTTTCTGAGATATAAGAGAAGAAGACCGAGAACCACAACAGCGTATGCAATTGTCCGCAGCAACTGGCCTCCAAACATCGACTGCCTGTCGGCCTTCATGCCGGACAACACGACCCTTGCCACCTGGTCGCTTTTCGCCATTTGAGAAACACCATTGTATATCTGGCCATCAAAAGGAGCATCATAGGACATCATCACATACATAATGATGATCAATACCAATAGCCCTCCGACACCATAGACGATCTTTCTGAAATCTGCTGTCAGCAAATCACGACTTTTATCGCGATAAAAAATATATTGAAGAGTAAGGACTGCCATTAAAGGCATTGTAAATTCAGGGATCACCATCGTCATGGAAGGCGCTCTGAATTTGTTATACATGGGCAGATGCGTGAAAAGAAATGTATTAAACTGTGGCAGATATTTTCCCCATGCCATCATGATAGCGAGAATGGTGATAACCAATAACGCCCATCGTAAGGGATGCTTTACAACTACAAAACCGATCAATGCCAGCAGGCAAATAATGACGCCCATATACGGGGGACCATCGGTACCTGGAATCCCACCCCAGTATTTTGGCAGTTGTGAAGCTAGCTGGATTGCATTATTTTCAGGTACCTGTTGATTGATAAGTTTATCAACAACCTTTGAATTCTCATCGAGCGTTTTATTGCTGGTTTCTCCAAATGCCTTTGGCATCAACATTACCAATGCTTCCGCTTTACCTAAACTATATTCGAATGCGTAAGCCGTATCGAGCCCCGAACTAGTTTCTTTTTTTACTGCATCTGCCTGGACTGAAATATCATTGCCTCCTCTGGTAGTTGCTTTGCTAAACTCATAGGTTGTGAATAAACTCACTGCCGTACTTGCTATAGCTACAGCCGCCGCTCCTACCACTATACAACCGGCAATGAGCATGTGTTTCCATTCTTTATTTTTTATCCAGGTTACGATGTATGCAATTGAAACCGCCACGGCAATTAGCAAGAAGTAATAATTGATCTGTGGATGACTGGCGGCTATTTCCTGGTAGGCTCCTAATGTTGTTATCGAAAGTCCAAGCCAATATTTTTTTTCATACGTGAGTAAAATGCCCGCCATTAGAAGAGGCATGAATGCAATGGCAAGCATTTTTGATTCATGGCCCACGCCGATGATGATGGGATTATAAGTCGAAAATGCAAAAGCGATGCTTCCCAGAATACCAATTGTTGGTTTTATGCGCAGGTATACGCAAAGGATATAGAAGCAAATGCAAGCAAGGAAGAAAAAATTGATTGGTTTTGGTAACCCCAGGCTCATGATGGCGGTTACATTGGGCAGAATGCTTTTACCTTCCATAGCCACCTGGTAATTCGGCATACCGCTGAAAATATTAGGATTCCAAAGCGGAAGATGACCATGTTGCGCTTTGTACGCGAACGCATCTGCGGACATTGCTTTCCAGTTTAGCACATCATATTGCCGTAAAACATTGCCATTGAGAACAGGTCTGCAAAAAAATATGGAGACGGCTAGAAAAAGAATGATTGCAATAAAGTGAGGCAACAATTTTTTGACCAATCCGCTATTCATAAAATGTTGAATAAGTTAGGCAGCAAAATAATGCTATTTTACTCGAAAAGAACCCCGCAGGGGTAATTTTTATGAGAGTTATAAAATTCGATTTCGGCGCTTTAAATAATTTATGACAATTTGCGTCGCCGATCAAGAAGTTGTTACAGCCAATATTACGCAGGTTAAGTATTCCAAGTAACTTCCAGAACGCCCTCAAGCGATTGAAGTTGGGTGATCAATTTGGTTAATTCTATTTTGTCAACTCTGGCATATTTGAAGGAAACGATCAATTTGTCTATAGCTTTCTCCACTGAATAGCTCGACTCTTCCAAAGTATTATTCTGAATTATTTTGCCTAATACGT
>DASXOT010000562.1:0-3912 GCA_036494065.1 Chitinophagaceae bacterium | reverse complement strand
TTCCATTTCAAAAGTTACTTTTGATTTTGGAAGAATGGGCCTATCCAGTTTTACTTCAAGGATTGTCTCTTCCACTTTGAAAGTTTGTGGCCGTCCGTTCATCTTCAACGAACGAATTTTTTGATACCCATATTCTTCCGGCTTCAAATTCTGAATACGGTCGCGAACACGCTCATCCCAATCCAATACATCAGCTCCCTGGCGCTGCCTTAAAACAATTGTTCCCTGCCTGCGACTGCGGGTATCCATCATGCTGTTTGGCTGAAACGCATTCCAGTATAAATGATAGAAAACTCTTGTCAAAGTATCGGGAGAATTATTCCAATACTCCAGTTTTTGTTTACCTGTGAATTGATTTGTCTCCACATTTACATCCACACTCATCACATATTTTACACGTTGTTGCCAACGATCGGGTTGAGCGGAAAGAAAAATAAAAAACAAAAAATTAGAGAAAAAAGCAAGCGTGATTTTTTTGTTCATGATTCTAATTTAAAAGGAGATGCAAAATTCGTAAAACAGAGGTTATAAAAAATAAAAAATTAATTAGCGATCGCTATTGGTGTGCTGAAGAAATGGAATGCAAATCACCTGGACGGCTTCCCCTCTACCACGATTACGATCTCACCTTTGGGATTTTTTTCGCTGAAATACTCGTGAACTTCCTTTAGCGTGCCTCTTTTATTTTCCTCGAACAGCTTGGTCAATTCGCGGCTAACGCTGCATAACCTTTCAGCTCCGAAATATTGAATAAATTCATGCAAGGTTTTTACCAGTCGAAGAGGCGATTCATAAAAAATCATGGTACGTTCTTCTTCAGCAAGTTTCATTAGCAAAGTTTGCCTTCCTTTTTTTAGAGGTAAAAATCCTTCGAACGCGAAACGATTTGTAGGAATTCCGCTATTGACCAAAGCAGGAACAAAAGCCGTGGCGCCGGGCAGGCATTCAATCTTTACTCCTGTCTTAATACATTCTCTTATCAATAAAAAAGCAGGATCCGAAATTCCGGGAGTGCCTGCATCCGTAACCAATGCCATTTTTTTCCCCCCGAGCAATTGCTCAATTAAATGCTGCAATACTTTATGCTCATTGTGCTGGTGATAAGGGGAAAGTGTTTTTGTTATTTGATAGTGATTTAAAAGATGAGAGCTGGTTCGGGTATCTTCTGCCAGGATCAGGTCCACTTCTTTGAACACCTCCAATGCCTTTAGCGTAATATCTTTCAAATTTCCAACCGGAGTGGGAACGACATACAACAGACCGTGTGAATACTCACTCATTATAATTACTAATCAATTCTAATTATTAATTAATAATTGTTATCATTCACTACTACTTCGTAATACTCCATCACCGGGTTTGCCAGTAGTTTTTTGCTGGCCTCTTCAGCTATTTGCTTCGCTTTTTCTTCTGAATCAGCGTCGATTTGCAAACTGATATTTTTCCCTATTCTTACATCTTCTACTGTTTTTAAACCGAGGTTTTGTAACCCACCCATGACCGCCTTTCCCTGCGGATCAAGTAATTCTTTTAGTGGCATCACTTTTATTTGAACAGTATAGGTCATGCAAATTTGTTTTTAAAGACTAAAGATAAAATAACATAGAGTATAATGATCAACGGAATGGCCAGCCATTTAAAAAGGATTGCTGCAATGATCGAAAGAACCAGCAGCAAATATTTGATCCAATTAGTTTTAAAACTGAAGTCCTTGAATTTTAAACTCATCATCGGCAGTGAGGAAATCATTAGAAAGGACAGCAGCACAACCAGGCCATATAAAAACCACTTGTTGAGCAAAAGATCAATTACCCAGGTCATTTGTGAGTCCCAATAGAGTAGCGGCAAGGACACTACCAGTATGCCTACTGAAGGAACTGGTAATCCTTTAAAATTTAAACCGGCATTATCATCCAGGTTAAATCGTGCAAGCCGCCAGGCGGCAGCACAAGGGATCAGGAAAGGAATTACCAGCCAGCCCATTGAAATATCCATTCCATTGGGCTCCTTTGCAAAGCTCAGCCGAAGAAACTGGTAAATAATCAAAGCCGGCGCAACACCAAAGCTCACAAGATCGGCCAGGGAGTCCAACTGTTGCCCCATTCTCGACGTGGATCTAAATAGACGCGCCACAAAACCATCTAAAAAGTCGACTACTGCGGCCAACCCAATAAACAAAGATGCCAGCCATATTTTTTCAGGAATATCAACTAACTGCCCTTCATTATTATCCGCGGTAATTATAATGCCGTTTTGAAGAATAAATACAATTGCCAGGCAACCGAAAACCAGGTTGAGCAGTGTGAATAGGTTGGGGAGTTGTTTCATATTCAGTCCATAGTCCATAGTCAACAGATAACGGAGTTAATTAATAATTGAATTATGTTTCCACATTTTCAATATACTCTCGGTCCCTGGTTAGCACACTATGGCTCTATTCGTTTAATGAATTGATTAACGACTGAATCATTTTGACCAGCTTTTCAATTTTGCCATAGATTTCGGCAAATTTATCATTATTAATATATCGTCTTCGTTTTGCCAAAAATAAACATCCTACCACTTCAAGTGCCGGGCGGTTTGCGATCGTCAAAAATCTTTTAAGCTCCGCGTCGGTTAGGCCCGTGGATCCCTCCACAATATTTAACGAAATTGAATTTGCAGCTCGACGCATCTGAGTTGATAAGACGTACAATTCTTGTTTGGGGAATTTTTCGGTCACCATGTAAATCTCATCGCAAACCTCTAACGAGATCTGCCATACTTTTAAATTTTCGAATTTAAAGGCCATATTTCTCCAGGATGGGCTATCAATTTTTAGCGACCACTGTGGACCATGGACTATGGACTATCGACGCTCCTGCGTGGCGACCGCCGAGTAACGTCTGACAACTGCTGACTATTTCCTCATCAACCCCTCAATCTCCTCAATCGTTATCGGGATGTTTTTCATAAGATCTTTATTGCCATTGCGCGTAATCCATATATTATTTTCTATCCTCACGCCCATTTGCTCTTGTTCTATGTAAATACCTGGTTCCACAGTAAAGACCATACCCGCTTTGATCGGTTCTGTCCGCGTTCCCAGGTCATGGACATCTATCCCCAGGTGATGAGAGATTCCATGATATAGGTATTTCCGATAGGCCCTGTTTTCGGGGTCTTCATTTTTTACGTCAGATTTTTTTAAAAGGCCGATCTTCAGGAATTGCTGGGTCGCTTCTTCACCAACCTTGTCAGTATAATCTGCTATCGTGATTCCTGGCTTCAACAAACTTTTCGCGAAGTCATGCAAATGCAAGCATGCATTGTAGACGGTCTTTTGACGACGAGTGAACTTCCCGCTTACGGGCACAGTTCTAGTGAGGTCGGCATTATAGCCGCCATATTCGGCACCAAAATCCATTAATATCAATTCTCCACTTTTACACTCCTGGTCGTTTGTAACATAATGCAAAGTTCTTGCCCGGTCTCCGCTGGCAATTATGCTTCCATAGGCCGGTCCTGTAGCCCGCTGACTTAAAAATGAATGCCAGATCTCAGCCTCAATCTCGTATTCCATGACGCCAGGTTGGATAAATTTTAATAATCGCCGAAACGTATTATCAGTTATATCGATCGCTTTTTGAATTACTTCAATTTCCAATGGAGTCTTAACAGACCGCAGTTCTTTCATAATCCTCGCTGCTCTTTCAAATTGATGCAAAGGATACCTCGCTTTCAATTCGTCAGTGTAACGATATTCTCTCGTTCTCAGCAAATTTGCCTTTCGGTCATTTTCATTGGTATCGAGGTAAATTGTTTCAGCTAAGTGTATCCACGGTTGAAGCAAACCATCGAGTGTGTCCAGCCACACTATCGTTTTGATGCCACTGATATTTTGTGCCTCATGTACCCGCAATCTTTTTCCAT
>DASXOT010000561.1:0-7789 GCA_036494065.1 Chitinophagaceae bacterium | reverse complement strand
CTTTATCCTGGTCTTTTTTGTCAATGCCAATGCCATAATCTTTTACGCTTACCGTCACTTCATTAACCGATGCCTGCTTCACCCACACTTCTATCTTGTCGGAATTAGGAGAATATTTTACTGCGTTGGTAAGCAAATTGATTAAAACCTGGCCAAGCCGATCTTTATCACCGGAGATATTGCAACCAAAATCATGAAAGACGTTGATGTTGTGTTTCGAATTTGTGTAGAGAATGTCCTGTACCGTATCTATTACAAGTTCGTTAAGGCTAAATAATTCCTTATTCAATTCGAGCTGACCGGATTCAATTTTTGAAAGATCCAACAGCTCAGACATGAGCCGCGTAAGGCGGGTCACTTGTTTGTCAATACTGATTAATGAAGACCTGACTAATAGGGGAGGCAAGTTCTTTTCTTCCCTTTCTTCGGAAATGGCTGTAAGTAATAGCTGGACGTATCCTTTTATTGAAGTAACAGGTGTCTTCAATTCGTGGCTGGCCATTTTAATGAAATCGTCTTTTCGTTGTTCACTGTCCTCTACCTTTTTCCTGGCTTCAACCAACTCTGTTATTTCGTGACTGATGATCATCAGCCGGTTTACTATACCATTTGGGTCAGTGAGGGGCTGATATGCAATGTTGAAGTAGGCGATGCCCGTTTTCCCAAAACGATCAAAATTGACTCTGTATTCATTTTCGTAGTGAGGCTCACCCGTAGGAATTTTTTCCCTGATCATTTTGTCCAAACCCGTTTCTCCGAGCATAGGAAAAGTTTCAAATAACGATTTGCCGGCAAGTACCTCCAATGTGGCACCCATGCGATCAAGCCATTTTTTATTGATCAATTCAATTGTGAATTCTGGCACTTTGATAATGGCAATTGCCGCCGGCGATTGATCGATGGCCATTCGGAATTTTCTCTCGCTAGCTTCAATCCTCTTTCTGTTGAGAACATTTTCGGTTACTTCTGACGCGAAAGCCAATACTCCGTGTGTTCGCTTTTCTTCATCATAATAAGGCTGATAGACCAGGTCAAAATATTTCTCAGTCAATTTTTTTTCTTTGTCATTGAACAAAGAGCGCATCTCCTTTTTTACAATTGTTTTGCCTGTATTATACACTTCGTCAAGTAGTTTGAGGTGTTCTGTTTCCTCATGATAGGGCAATGCTTCCCGCACTTTCATGCCGGTCAAATCCTTTCCGCCAGTTAATGATAAGGCTGCTGGGTGAAAAAATTCGAAGATATGTTCTGGTCCTCTGAAGATGTGAATGATCGCTGGAGCCTGTACAAACAAATTGCGTAAGTGATCTTCTGTTGATTTTCTTTTCCTGGCCAGGTTGATCTGGGCTTTTACCCTTGTCATAAGTTCCCTGGCTGAGAAAGGCTTTACTAGATAGTCATCTGCGCCCGTTTCGTAACCTTCAATTTTGGATTCTTCACCGGCCCTAGCCGACAAAAGGATGACAGGAGTATGGTTCCATTTAGTTTCGGCTTTAATAATTTTCACTAACTCGATTCCATCCATTAGTGGCATCATAGTGTCACTTAACACCAGTGAAGGCGCCTGCTTATTTATTTTTTTTAAAGCTTCAATACCGTTGTTTGCCGTTTCTACCTGGTACAATTTGCCGAGAAGGTTCTTTAAATAATTCCGCATGTCGGCATTATCATCAACCACCAGAACATAAGATCCGGCCTGGTTTCCCTCAAAATCCTTCTTAGATGTTCCACCGGCCTGTTTTACCAAAGCCTCTGCTTCTTCCAGGAAAGTATTTGCAAGACCCTGTTTGTATTCCATATCCTTCTCAAATACCTGGTCAGCAGCTAAATGATTTTTCCCAACGGGAATTACGACGGCAAATTCAGATCCTTCACCCAACCTGCTGGCTACTGCTACTGTTCCGCCATGGATCTTCGCTAACTCACTCACAAGCGACAACCCAATGCCTGTACCTTCGAAACTCCTGCCGGGAGCATTTTGCACCCTATGGAAACGTTGGAACATTTTTGGCAACTCTTCTTCAGGGATACCTATACCGGTATCTTTTACCTTAAGTTCAACACAACCATTCTTTTCAGCTATAGAGATGGACACACTTCCCTGGAGAGTATATTTGAATGCATTCGATAAAAGATTCAACACTATTTTCTCCCACATATTTTTATCAACGTAAACGGGTTTGTTAATTGAATCCATGTTTACGATAAATTCCAGGTTAGCATTTTCAATGACAGACCTGAAGATTGATGCCAACTCTTTTGTGTATTCGGAGATATTGGTTAATTGAAACTGCGCCCTGGCCTTTCCGGCTTCAATACGACTAAAGTCAAGAAGATTATTGACCAGGCGTAATAACCGAATAGCATTGCGGTGAGTCGTTTCTATTTTATTTTTTTGTTCCTCGCCCAATTCTTTCGGACTGTTTAACAATTCTTCCAAAGGCCCTAACATCAAAGTAAGAGGCGTTCGAAATTCATGGCTGATATTTGAAAAGAATAACGTCTTTGCTTTGTCAACTTCTGCAAGAGCTTCCGCACGTTTACGCTCTTCCTGGTAGGCCATTACATTACTTACCTCCAGTGCAATTTGATCCGCCACGAGTGAGGTAAATTGTCGGTAGGTTTCGTCATAAATGCGATACGGATTCAACGCTGTGGTCATAATAGCGCTGGGAAAATTACTTCGTGAAGTAATAATAGGAATATGTACAAAATGAGAAGCTTCAATTTCCCATGCGCCCTTGGGAAGATTTTTTCTTCTTCCATTGTTTTCAGAAAGTACTATTTCCCTTGAAGTAAATGCGCGGCAAAAATTCAATGTCCCCTCCTTCGGATTTAATAGATCAATGGAAGATGGGAAAACGGTTTGCTCTTTATCGATGCCTGCATGCGCGATAATGGCCGCATTACGTCCATCATTGTCTATCTTATACAGAACGGCAAACGGAAAATCTTTTGGATTTTCCCGGAGAATTTTCGCAGCATTCTTGTAGACGTCATCTACCGTTTGCATTTCGGCAAGGCTTTTACCAAGATCCTTTAAAGTTCTAAGCTGGCGCTCTCCAATTATACGTTCGGTATCATCTGTATTTGCACAGATCATACCTGCTGTGCCGCCTCTATCGCCGGGAATAGGAGTGTAAGAAAATGTATAGTAAGTTTCTTCCGGGTAACCATTTCTCACCATGATAAGAAGTTGCGACTCCACGTAGGTTCCTTCGTCTTTTTCCATCACGGTTTTTAGCATGGGCTCTATATCCTGCCAGATATCTTTCCAAACTGCCGAAGCAGGTTGTCCTAAAGCCCAGGGATGCTTTCCGCCTACAATCGCTTTGTAAGGGTCGTTATATAATTTGATCAATTCCTTTCCCCAGCCGATCCAGATGGGTTGACGCGAAGTAAGCATGATGCGGACGCAGGTCTTTAAACTCTGCGGCCATGATTCCGGCGAACCAAGGGAAGTCTTTGACCAGTCATAAGACCGTATCATTTCGCCTAATTCACCGCCGCCTTCAAGAAAGGATATTTTGAAAGGAATGGCGGAAGGGTTGACAGTCAGATTTTGCATAAAATATTGTACATGGGTTCGATCATAGACCCAAAAACAAAACAAATAAATTTAAAAACTTGCCGGCTTTCTACACCCATTTTTAAATCACAGGCAAACTGAAAATAAATACGGATCCTGTTCCCTTCTCACTTTCTACCCGTATAGTCCCACCATGACGCTGCATGATTTCGTTGGCTATGAAAAGGCCAATTCCAAAACCCGGGAACGTTTGTTCTCTTTTTCCTTCTACACGATAGAACCTTTCGAAAATCCTGTTGTGATCTTTTTTTTCTATACCAATGCCGTAGTCCTTTATCTTGACAATGGCTGATTCTTTATTTTTTTCAACATAGACTTCAATCTTATCTGAATCGGGTGAATATTTGATCGCATTGGTCAAAAGATTCAGCAATACCTGCGCCAACCGGTCTTTATCGGCAAGTACCTTTCCTTCAAAATCATTATGAACAAGGATTGCATGCTTGGACGCCGTTTGCCGCACATCTTGCACGATCTCTTCTACCAGCTCGGCGAGATTGATCGATGTCGCTTGCAATTCCAGCTTGCCTGATTCGATCCTGGAAAGGTCAAGAAGCTCTGATATTAGTCTGGTTAACTTAACAACCTGTTTGGCAATCGTGTTCAGGGAAGATTTGACAGTTGATTTTGATAAGCGGATTCGTTGTTCATCGGCTTCATTAAATATATTCAGCAGTAACTGAACATAGCCGTTAATGGAAGTGATAGGAGTTTTTAATTCATGACTCGCCATTTTTATAAAATCATCCTTTCTTTGTTCCAACTTTTTAATTTCAGTGATATCAGTAACCGAACCGGCATAGCCGGCAAAACTCCTATTAAAATCATAAAACGGATATCCTTCCGTTAGTCCCCAACGGAGTTCGCCATTTGATTTCAAAAACCTGAATTCCGCATTGAAATATTTTCTGTTCCGGAAACATTCACGAAATTCTTCGACCATCGTCTCCTTGTCTTCTTCGAGAACTGATTGAATCCAGCCCCGGTTGATCACTTCATCAAAATTCTTACCCGTCCATTTAAGCCATGTGTCGCTGATAAATATATTTTCTTCGTATTCGTTGGTCATCCATAAAGCAGCGGGAGAAGCATTTGAAATCGTTTTGAAAAGCAGCTCACTTTCCTGGATTTTTTCTCTAAATCTTTTTTGATCGTCGATATCAATACAGGCGCTGATAAACCCAAGAAATTCGCCCTCAGATGAGAATCTTGGAATGGAATTATCGGAGATCCATCGATAGACTCCATCTTTTCTTCTCAATCGATATTCGATATAAACGCCTTTTTGATCCTTAAAGCAATTGTTATAAATATCAATACATCTTTTCACATCCTCCGGATGAACGCCTTCGAGCCAACCTTCGTCTTTTTCCTGTTCTATTGTTTTGCCGGTGAATTCCAGCCATGTCTTGTTGAAATAGTCGTCAAATTTATCAGTCCCAGACATCCAGATCATTGCCGGCACGTTGTCGGCCATTGTCTGGAAGAGTTCAACACTTTCCCGTAGTTCCTGTTCCTTTAACTTCTCCTCATTTATGTTGAGCATGGTACCAATGATACGCTCAGGGAGGTGTTCGGAATTGAAAAATATTTTCCCTTTTGCGCGAATCCAGCAGAGTTCCCGGTTATCATACCTGTGAATCCGAACTTGCATATCAAATTTGCCATCACCTGTCGGTTCGAGTGCCGAGCTGACCTGCTCTAAAAAATAATGTTTGTCTTCGCGATATATGTGTTTAATGATATCGTCGAAATCAGGGCTTAAATCTTCAGGAAGACCACATATTTTCCGGCTTTCCCGTGAGCAAAACAGTTTTGATTCGCCGGGATTAAACTCCCAGGTTCCCAGGTTAGTTGTTTCAACGGCCATTCGGAAACGTTCATCGTTCTCATGGATGATTCTCTCAGCTTCTTTTTGGGCGGAAATGTTTCTTGCAATTTTTGATGCCCCCACTACGCGGCCATTTGAGTCCCTTATAGGTGAAATGGTCAATGAAATATCCAAAAGCTTTCCATATTTGGAAATTCTTTTCGTTTCGAAATGATCCACTCTTTCGCCTTTCGTTATCCTTGCAAGTATCTGCGGTTCTTCGTCAAACCGGTCACGGGGAATCACTTTCGTAATAGACTGCCCGATCATTTCTTCTTCCGTGTAACCAAATAGCCTTTCCGCCGCAGCATTCCAGCTAGTAACAATTCCATCGAGAGTTTTACCAACAATTGCATCGTCCGACGATTGGACGATGGCCGCAAGTTTTGCCTTTTCGGTTTCGGCAACCCTGTCTTCTGTTACATCCACAAGCATATTAAATGCTCCCGTTAAATTGCCGTGTACGTCAAAGATCGGTTCAGGATGGGGCATGAAATATCTTCTTGTACCGTCAGGCCTTTCCACCAGGAACGGATGACTGCTGACAACCTTTCGCCGCTCTTTGAGCGCAACTGCCATAGGACACTTGTCCAGCGGAATTTCTGTAACACCATCCAAATCAAAAATCTTCCACGAGCCGCACCACTGATCTTTCCCTATTTCAGGCTGCCTTCCCCATAACCTCGCTGCTGCCTCATTATACATGGTGATATATCCATTCTTATCAGTCGTGTAAATCGCTGCAGGCAAACTATGGATTAAGCCACGATAACGATATTCACTTTCGCTTAAAGCCAACTCTACGGATTTTCGATTGCTGATATCCTGGAAAATATTAATAGCACCATTCAGGTTTCCCGAATCGTCAAATAATGGGTCAATATCAACAACTGCATGAAACTTTTCGCCATTCGGACGCTCTACAAAAGCTTCAACATTTCGAAAAGATTTTCCCGTTTTCAGAGCTAATGCCATTGGCGTTTTGTCGGGTGGAACATAAGTGCCATCCATCATCCAGACCTTGTAGCACGCGCAAAATTTAAGCGCATCGTCTGTTATATCTGGCCGGTAGCCCCACAACTCTGCGGCAATTTCATTAAAAAATGTTATCCGGCCCTCCTTATCGCAAGTATACACAGCGACCGGCAATGCTCTCACCAACTGCCTGTAATGTGTTTCGCTCCTGGCAAGCGCTCCGTGGAATTCACTCTCCTTCCTTTCATATCCTTCGCTTGCCTTTTTCTCTTCCGTCACGTCATTTAGCACTGCAATGAAACCATTTACATTCCCCAATTCATCGATGTCGGGCGTGTAGCGGGCTTTTATAAAACGATCACCATGTTTATAGTGGACCTTATCTTCATATTGAACAGTCTCACCCTTCAACGCATTTTCTATATGAGGTCTGATCTGATCATAAGTTTCTTTGCCGGGAAACTCCGCTATGGAAAGGCCAACGATATCTTTTGTTTCGACCCCAAACCATTTTGCATAAGTGTTATTAACGTAATGATAGATAAGATCGCTGCCCACGTATAGGATGGATGATGGTACAGAATCGAGTAAGATATCAGGCAAACTTTTTCTCCTGAATTTTGAGAATTTTTCTTCGACAATGCTTCCCTCGGAAGTCTTTATCTCTATTTCTCGTACTGGGTTCATTCAGGTTTTTTTGGAAGAATAGCCTTATGAGCTAATCCCCGTGGCCTAAAAATTCTTGTCGTTGATCAACAGTTTTTCAACCATCTCAGTGTTGTCAGCAATTTAATTTGTTGATAGAATAGTTCACAGTGGGTAAGTTTTTTCCCACGGCATACTCACTTTTTTAAGTTGCTGCCAACTTTAATAGAAAAAATATGACTGGTCTGGTATGGTTATCCGTTCTAGGTTTGTTTACCAAGGGTGAGCCCGCGCAAATAGAAGCATGAACTATGCCACAGCATTTCAAATGCCATTTTCCTAAATATATAATGGAATAATCTATAGCTAATCAGTACTAATAGATGTTAGCATGATATTTTGATAACTGGGTAAAATGGAAAATCCCATTGAATTAAATATACCCAAAAGAAAGCTAAAGGGTCTTTTACGTAATGCTGAGAAGAGTGCGAAGATCATTAATCTCGTTTACGTTTCGGATAAAATGGCCGGCATTCGAAGAGAAAAAAAAGGAAATAAATTTTTTTACTTTAAGGCGAGGAAGAGAATTACAAATGATAAGGATCTTTCACGCATCAGGAAATTAGTAATACCACCCGCCTGGACTAATGTCTGGATTTGTAATCTTCGCAATGGCCATCTCCAGGCAACAGGGTTTGATGTTAGAGGGC
>DASXOT010000560.1:0-5056 GCA_036494065.1 Chitinophagaceae bacterium | reverse complement strand
CTCAGGTGAATGTTCAATATATTTCCTTACCACCAACCCCTTAAAAACAATGCCCGCGATGATCACGAGCACATAGCCGAAGCTGCTGATGAGTAATGCCCACGTTAGCGGGTCATTTTTCCGGGCGGGGAGATGTTCATTGTAGTAGGGGAAGAATTTATATATATACGACGGCATGGCGAAGTTAGCAAATGCCATCATGCTGGTGGCGATGGCAATAAACGCATTGTACAATCCAAACTGTGTATCGGTAAATAAACCCTGTTTCGTAAAAAGGTAAATGTTTAACAGGCCGATGGCAAAACCGATGTAAATAACAACAGACGAAATAATGCTTTGCCGTCGAATCGTGCTCATGCTATAAAGATAATGGATAGATGATAGTGGACAGATGATAGTTAAGATAAAAGAAAAAAACTAAAAAATAAAAGTGGACAGATGATAGTGTGTAAATGAGAGACTGATAGTAGATAGTGGGATATACATTGGAGCGGTAGCCGACAGTCCATAATTTGGGTTGTTGGTCTGCGAGTGTTCAGCGCCTCCGTGGCAAATTAGGCAGGAAAGGCCGTAGGACTTATTGGGAAAGTGGAATTGGGAAATTTTTCTGAGCTTTTCCGTGCCTCCGTGGCAAATTAGGCAGGGAAGGCGGAATATGACTTATTGGGAAAGTGGAATTGTGAAATTTCTCTGAGCTCTTCCGTGCCTCCGTGGCAAATTTTAACGCAGAGCATCGGAAGGCATAGAGATTCATAGAGATGATAACTGAGACAAAAGATAGAAATTGACAATTCATCATTCACATTTTTCTGACCGTGATATAAAAGTTCTTATCAGTTGAAAAATCCTTTTTCATATCCGCGGTGGCTTTTGTTTCCTTCCAATCGGTGGTAGGCTTAAGCCATTCATTCGACGCTACAACTTTTACTGGCATATTAAAACCGTCGATACAGTTTGTCCAACGATAAGATAATTTATCTCCGTTAATTTTATATTGAAGAACGGGGATGTTGATCGTTCTTAAGTACTGATCAAAGAACTTAGAAAGGTCTTTCCCCGATTTTTTGCTGACGTAGTTTTCTATGTCCTTTGAATCAACGGTTTTGTGATAATAAGTTTCATTGAGACCTCTCAATATACTTCTGAATAGCGAATCATTGTTGATGATCTGCCGCACCATGTGCATGATATTATTACCCTTGTTATACATATCGCCACTACCTTCTTTATTGACCCCATACATGCCGATAATGGGTCTGTCATTCCTGATGGTCCTTCGCAGGCCCTGCGTATAGGCATCCGCTGCGTCTTTACCATACTGGCATTCCACAAAAAGCGTTTCTGAATAATCGGTAATACCCTCATGCACCCACATGTCGGCAATGTCATTGGTAGTAATGTTATTCGCAAACCATTCGTGGCCGCTTTCGTGTATGATAATGTAATCCCAGTTCAGTCCCCATCCCGAACCTGAAAGGTCGCGACCCAGGTAACCATTCATGAACTTATTTCCATA
This sequence comes from Chitinophagaceae bacterium, assembly GCA_036494065.1. Lineage (GTDB taxonomy): Bacteria > Bacteroidota > Bacteroidia > Chitinophagales > Chitinophagaceae > VBAU01. The sequence goes on along the minus strand of DASXOT010000560.1, from coordinate 3,540 downwards.
GGCCACTGCACTTTGATGTTCCATTCCGAGATGAGGCGCTTCCACTAATTTGTAACCATCTTCATAAAATGGATATGGACCCATCCAGTATTCAAAGCATTTAAGCATGGTATCAACTTGCTTAAATTGTTTTTTTGCTTTTTCAAGATCGTAGTCAAGCACCCAGTAATCGCAATCCAGTTTTCCTTTTTCTCCCATATAATCTTCATGCCAGGTCACATATTTACCGATATAAGGAACGATGTCATAATTGTTAATGGGAGCTTTTACTTCCCATGTCCATGTAGTTGTTGCATCTCCATTTGATTTTTTTTCTTTTAATCTTCCATTTCCAACTGCAATCAATGAATCGGGAACAGTTATACTCAATGTGGCACCGTTATCTGGTTCATCACTCTGATGATCTTTGCAGGGATACCAGACACTGGCTCCCAGGCCCTGGCAGGCTACCGTCATCCACGGTCTCCCCATTGCATCCTTTGTAAATATCCAACCACCATCCCAGGGAGGATTGACAGCAATCCTCGGGTTGCCATGATAAACTATACTGATGCTGTGTATGGAATTCCTGGCAGCTTTGGGAAGTGGTACATGCCACACATTCCCTTCATTGTAATAAGGTTTCTTGGGATAATTAATATATAACCTGCCATCATAGTAAAGTGTATCGATCATCAGTGGCCGCTGTAAATCGATCTGCATATAGTCAGAATATTTATCTGCCACTATTTTGTATTCGATGGTCGTTTTGCCAGTTATTGATTTGGCGTCGTAGTTAGGAGTTACCCGCACATCATAATGCTGTACGTCCCACCAGCTTCTTTCAGGCCCTATAGTTCCGCGGAGTGTATCCTGGTGTGTAAAGACTTCTTTTTTATTCAATGGCTGACCGGAACAATCATTGATAATTAATAATAGGGAAACGGGAATTAGCTGGAAAAATAGTTTTTTCATGCGTTTGAGGTTGAGAATAGTTACTAAATTAGGCTGTGAGATCATATTTCATGAACCGCTTAACAAATTTTTTTGAATATTGCCTGTTCCTTGTGCCATGTAGTTTGTGTTTTTTTTCCTGTTCTCACATTAATGAAACTAATAAAAACATTTTTTATTACAATGAACAGACCGGCATAGCTACATTAGATCCTGCTTTTGCCAAAAACCAATCGATCATGTGGGCCGTCCATCAACTGTATAACACATTGGTCGAAATCGATAATAATTTAAATATCGTGCCCTCTCTCGCAAAAAGCTGGGAAATATCAGCAGACAGGCTGACCTACACTTTTCATTTGCGTACAGATGTCCTCTTCCAGGATGATGAGGCTTTTCCGGGGGGCAAGGGGAGGCCATTAACTGCTCAGGATGTAATGTATAGTTTTAACCGGATCGTTGACAAACAAACAGCCAGTCCCGGGGCATGGATATTCAATCGTAAGATTGATTCAGCCGATGGTTTTCGGGCCATCGACGATTCTACTTTTCAATTAAAACTAATTCGCCCGTACATGCCTGTTTTAGGTATTCTTTCGATGCAGTATTGTTCCATAGTGCCAAAGGAAGCCGTTGAAAAGTACAAAAATGAGTTTCGAAGGCATCCCGTCGGCACAGGTCCTTTCTCATTTGTGGCGTGGGAGGAAGGGCAGGCATTGGTTTTAAAAAAGAATAAAAGTTATTTTGAAAAGGATAGTGTTGGGAATCGCCTTCCTTATCTCGACGGAATTAAAATAAGTTTTTACGACAGTAAAGCCACGGAGTTCTTGCTCTTCCGCCAGAAACAACTTGATTTTATGAATGACATTGAATCGTCATTCAAGGATGAAGTGTTAACAAAAAAAGGCGGACTGCGAAAAGAGTGGGAGGGGAAGATCGTTTTGCAAACTCATCCTTATTTAAATATTGAGTATCTCGGGATATTAGTTGATACATCCAACGATCTGGTGAAAGACTCGCCGCTGCGATTAAAAAAAATCAGGCAGGCGATCAACTATGGTTTTGACAGGCGAAAGATGATTTTATACTTGCGTAATTCATTGGGTATTCCTGCTGAATCAGGGTTTGTACCCGCAGGTCTGCCCTCTTTCGATTCGTCCAGAGTTAAAGGATACAGTTACGATCCTGCAAAGACGAGGCAATTGTTATCCGAAGCTGGTTTCCCTGATGGGAAAGGTTTGCCCATTATCAAATTACTTACCATACCAATATATTCCGACTTCGCAAGTTTTGTTGCCAAGCAATTGAGTGAAGAAGGAATACCAGTTCAGGTCGATGTGGTCCAAAAGTCTTTATTGCTCGAGCTTACCTCCAATTCACGGGCATTGTTCTTTCGGGGGAGTTGGATTGCTGACTATCCCGATGCTGAAAATTATTTATCCGTTTTTTATTCAAAGAATCCAGCGCCACCAAATTATACACGTTATAAAAACCCCGAGTTCGATGCTTTGTTTGAAAAGGCATTGTTGGAAACTAATGACTCATTGCGTTATAATTATTACAGGCAAGCAGACCAGGTGATGATTTACGATGCGCCTGTGGTTCCGCTTTGGTATGATGAATCGATTCATCTCCTGCAACCTGAAATAAAAAATTTCGAAGCAAATAGTTTAAATCTGCTGGAACTTCGGCATGTAAGTAAGAAAATCAAATAATTGCATTTTACAACCGGCTGATTTGCAGGAGATCATTTGTTAAGCCTATCGTAAAACTTCGATGGCCTTGGATATTCGCGAAATGACTTTTAATTTAGCATAGCATTTATCCATGAAGCTTTTTCACTAAACCAACCCGCTTCAATATCCCTTCAAAAGCAGACACCAGTTTATCCTTTTAAGACCATTCGTAATTCCAAACAAAAAAATGTACTCATGAAAACGAATGGACTCCGCGGCATTATCTTCAAAGGTATTTTATTGATACTTCTTTGTCTATATTTTCTACTTGTATTCGCCCGCACGAATGAACATTCGCCGATGCTGACCCGTCATAGTAGTTATGAATGGGTCAAACAAGTAAGCGATAAAATCGATACGCCACTTCCCCGGTTATTAAGTTTCGAAGGTATTTCCTCCAATAAGCAGGTGAAGCTAAACTGGAAATTTGAAACAACTGAAGGCCTCGATGAATGTATTCTCGAGCGAGCCGATAAATCGGGAGAGTTTAAGCCTGTTGCTTATTTTTTCATGACAGAAGATATTCATATTCCTGATTTGAAATTTACCGATAAAGTTCCCAACAGCAAAACCTACCAGTATCGCCTGCGAATGACAGGAAAGGATGGTGATAAACAATTTACAAAGACGCTCTCTTTTGATTTTCACAGCAAGGAAGATCAAAAAAAATCATTAAGCTATCCACTGGTTGCGAATTAGGCGAATATAATTTTTTGTGGGTTACTATGTCTCTACTGCGGCTATGTGTTGAAATACGATTTACAACCCCACAGTAGATGCATAGATACACATAGTAACAGCCATGCACAATCTTTGTCTTCTTTATGTGTTCCTATTTTCTATTGTCTCTATCCCGGCTTTGTCGGGATAG
>DASXOT010000559.1:0-2439 GCA_036494065.1 Chitinophagaceae bacterium | reverse complement strand
TGTGCGGAAATGTTGTGGTATGGAAATGCGCTCACACACAAATCTACTCTGCGCAAATGTTCATGAAAATATTGAAAGAGGCAGGTTTACCTGATGGCGTGATCAATTTAATATATGTAGATGGTCCAACACTTGGAAAAGTCTGTTTCAAACATCGTGATTTTGCGGGAATTCATTTTACAGGTTCGACGGGCGTATTCAACCAGATTTGGGAAACCATTGGAAAGAACATGAGTATCTACCGTTCATATCCCCGAATCGTAGGGGAGACTGGCGGCAAGGACTTTGTCATTGCTCATAAAACAGCTGACGCAGATGTGGTGGTCACTGCGCTGCTTCGCGGAGCCTTTGAATTCCAGGGTCAAAAATGTTCAGCGGCATCAAGAGCTTATATTCCATCCAACCTCGCTGATGAGATAAAAAAGAAATTGATTGCGGGTGTTAAAAGTTTTAAGGTGGGTAAACCGGATGATTTTACCAATTTCATCAATGCTGTTATTGATGAGAAAAGTTTTGACAAGATCAAATCATATATTGATCATGCGAAAAAAGATAAAAAGGCTGAAGTATGGGTAGGTGGAAAATGCGACAAACGGGAAGGATATTTTATTCAGCCAACTATTATTGAAGCAAAAGATCCCAATTATGTAACGATGTGCGAAGAGATATTCGGACCTGTATTGACGGTTTATATTTATAGCGCCAATCAATTTGAAAAGACCATGGAATTGGTTGATAGAACTTCTCCTTATGCACTAACCGGTTCTGTATTCGCGCGCGACAAAGCTGCCGTGGAGTTGGCTACCAATAAGCTTCGCAATGCTGCAGGCAATTTTTATATCAATGATAAGCCAACAGGCGCCGTTGTCGGACAGCAACCGTTTGGGGGTGCCAGGGCTAGCGGCACCAATGACAAAGCAGGAAGCATATTGAATTTGTACCGTTGGTTAAGTGCAAGAACCATCAAAGAAACATTTAATCCGCCTACTGATTACCGGTATCCGTTCATGCTCGGGGAGTAGGCCGCAGTCGGAGGTCGACAGTCCACGGTCCATAGTCCATTGTGAAATCAAATCAATATTAACTTATCGTAACCGCTGGGTTTCACCCGTCGTTATTCAAGTATCGCTTCTTTGGAGCGATGAGGTGATCACAACATCTTATCATCTTTCAATTATCATCCATCTACTTTTGTCTATTATTTTTTAGTTGTCATCTATCTCACGTGGTTTTTACTTTCTAATATTAAAATTTTTACGAGCGTAGCTATAGTAATTTCCCTGTTCGGGCAATTATATTTTCAGAAATGCTTGAAGATACCGACTTGTTTTACAATGTTTGCGACGTAAAAAATTAATCCGTTAAAAAATCAAACCTTATGAAAAAAGTTTACTTGTTACTATCCCTTGCGATTCTAGGCTTTTCAGCCTTCTCACAAAACTCATCCGATCTAAAACCTTTTAAAGTTGATGTAAGCGTTGGTTATGCTATGCCAGGCGGAAGCGGCTCCAAGGCGGGTGTGCTGTTTGCTGTAGAACCAAAATATGCGGTCATCAGTAACCTCTCGATCGGTTTACGTATGGAAGGTGCAGTGATTGCACGTTTCAATGGCTATGATGCTGAAGGAAATTTAAATGATGTAAGTGTAAAAGCATCGGGCTCTTATATAGTGACCGGTGATTATTATTTTACTGATAATTACCACGTGCGTCCTTTTGCTGGTATCGGTGGCGGTATCTATACGATTGCAGGTGCCGAAGCAAATGACGACAACTCAAGCAACGTTTCTGTAGGCTCTAAGTTTGGTGGAATGATCAGGGCTGGTATTGAATTGTCTCACTTCCGTGTAGGCATTGAATACAACCTCGTTCCTAAGACAACGTTTACTGGTAATGATAGTCAAGGAAATCCTACAACCGGATTAACTTCCAGCAACAGCTATCTCGGTATCAAAGTAGGTGTTTGTTTTGGAGGTGGACCAAGAAAATAATTTTAGATAAATAATTTTAAAAGGAGCTGCCCGAAAGGCGGCTTTTTTATTTATAAGCATTGTTTCGAATCAGTATCGAACTTTGACTAAGTATTGCGAATGACAGTTTTTGGGGAATGCTAACTTCAATTTCCAGGTGAAACCTGCGCTTTTAGCTTTGATATTTTTTTATCTCCCTGGCTTTTCTAAAACACAAACGCTAATCACGTTTCCAGTGGTTGCAGTAAAGCTTTGCAATCAATTCTTTTAATATATGTAGAATGGCTGGCATGGTTTTTAAATAATCCTGTCTGAAATCAAAAACACGTGTTATGAAAACTATTTTAGTGATTGCATGTATGACCCTGTCAATGGTTATTAAAGCGCAGACTACTGACACTCATTTTGGGATCAAGGGCGGTTTAAATATAGCCAGCCTCGATGTCAAAGATGGGGTCGATTTTTATTGT
>DASXOT010000558.1:0-2797 GCA_036494065.1 Chitinophagaceae bacterium | reverse complement strand
AAATGCTGAAAAGCAATTACGCCTATGAGGTACTTTCTGTCCTGCTCGGCATGCCATTCTTCGATCCATTCAAATTGCTCACGGGGAATGAGCTCCCAATCATCGAAGCTGACGTATACCTTCAGGAATATATCATCATATAACTGGTGCGGGCGGTGATGATACAATTTTTTGTATTCGTATTTGTATTGATACCGCAATGCCGATATATCGCTTAAAACAGCCGAGGCTGTGGCAAAACTGCCGGCCCCCTTTCCGTAGAAGAACTGCTGGTCGGAAAAGCCACTTTCGATTACCACGCCATTGTATTCATTTTTTACGAAAGCCAAATGATCGTCATGTTTTACAAATTGTGGCAAAACAAATGCTGTTACTTTTCCATTTCGCAGCTTTTTAGCCTGGGCCACGAGTTTGATCTCGTAGTTTTTTTCCCTTGCGACTGTCGCGTCGCTTAGTTGTATATTTTGAATGCCAGTGAATAAAATGTTTTGAGTGGATTCCACAATGCCATAAGCGTGTGCCAACAAAAGTGCCCATTTATTGACTGCATCATGTCCCTCAATGTCCAGGGCTGGATTGCTTTCCGCAAAACCAAGTTGCTGGGCCTGCAAAAGCGCCTGTTTAAATTCAAGTTTCTCTTCAAATATTTTTGTAAGAATGTAATTGGTTGAACCATTCACAATCCCTTTTATTGAATGCAGAAGATCATTGTCATAATACTCTTCGAGGTTGCGAATGACGGGGATAGATGCACAAGCGGAGGCCTCGTATAAAAATGACCGCTCTGTTTCTTTCTGTAATTGCAGGAGCTTATGCAAATGTTCTGCAATCATTTTTTTACTGGAGCTCACTACATCTTTATTATTCCTGAGCGCTTTTGTGACGATCCTGAATGCAGCGTCGGCATCATCAATTACTTCTACGATCACATTGATTTGGGGATCGTTAAGCAGAAGGTCTTTGTTGGTGGTAAATAGCTCTGCGGGTGCATTTCTCTTTTTTTCCGGATGCTTTATGCATATCTTTTTAATGCTTGCCTGCAACGAAGGCGTTTGTTGTAAGATTCTATACAAACCTTCACCAACTGTTCCAAAGCCAAAAAGGCCGATCACGAGTTTTTTGTGTGTTTCCATTTTTTTTAAAACTGTTGAAATGTTTAAAACGCAATTTCCTGTATCAGGGGAAAGAAATTGTCAGCTAACAGGCGGTTTTAAGATTTATTTATAAATTAAAAAAGCTCACCCGGAAAACCAGATGAGCTTTCAATATTTTATCCGATCGATTATTGCGAGCTGATTCTGACTTATCTCTCCCGTGATTTGGGATGGAATTGGCACCTTGCTATACCGGTGGTATGCAGGTTGTCAAGGCTTCAACGGGCCATCTCCCTTAGCCTTTCTTGATAAGTAAATAAAGAACTGGTGCAAAGATAGTTTCGAGCAGTTTAGCTTCAAAATAATGTTTAGACAGAAATCTAACAGCCGTTTGGATTTTAGGACCATTACGGATCCGGTAAGTCGGTCGTGCAGAATAAGAGGTTTAGAAAAAAGAAGAGCCTCAAAATAATTCGAGGCTCTCCACGTCCCTAGTCCCTGTAAGAAAAATTGTTCGCGATCTATTATTGATTCATAGAAGTTACTTGTTCAACCTTTGTTCCCGTAAATACCCATGGTGCCGGAGCTGGTTCTTCTTTCTTTACGGATTTTGTTTTTGTCTTTCCACTCTTTGTAGTCTTTGCTTTTGTAACATTCACGTTCGACTGATCATTAGCTGTAGTTGTTTGATCATTTGTCGCCATCGATTGATCAGTAGAAGTTGGGTTGGCAAATACAGAGGCTGGATCCTGGTCATTGAAGGGGCGACCAAGCAGAACTGTGATCGTTTTTGCATCTTTATCATAGATCAATGTTCCTTCCGGTACTTCTTTGCCGTCTGCAGTTGTTTGCATAGGAATCTTGTAAGTAGCGGGTGATTTTTTCAGAACAGCTTTTACATGATTACCCTGAGGCAATCCATCAACCCATGCAAAGCCCTTGTTTTGATCATCCAATGTTATTGTCAATTTCTGACTGGCATCGGTGCTTGACTGATATTGGCCAATCACAGGAAAAATCTGTTCTGTGGTTATTTGACTTGGCATAGCGACCAGGTTATATTTAGAAAGTATAGAATCCACTGTCGGATTTCCATATTTCTTTTGTTCCTGCGCCATTGACTGCGTTTGGGTAGAATTAGACTTTTGATCCTGTGTCATCGGCTGTGTTTGCACAGGATTGGTTTGTGTTTGTGCAGGATTAGATGTATCCTGAGTTACGGGCTTAGTGCTTGTTGAATCCTGAGCATTTATTGCCAATACAAACAGAAGAGATACTATACCTGCGAGGAGGGTTTTTTTCATGATTATTAGCGATTATATTGTGATTAATTGGTACTCGGGCGATATTTCGAAATACTGTGCCAAAAATCTTTTTTGGCCTAAAAACCCCTTAAATTTTTTTCCATATATGTTATTTTCTTTATTCAATTTGGACAGTCAGTCGTGAGCCGGTCAATAGTCTATAGACCATTTTAAATTAGTTGTTGGTGACTATCGACCATGGACTATTGACTCATTAATGGCACTTCGATAATTCACGACTGACCACTCGCGTCTCCACATGTCCCCTGGTCGACGTACCTTTGCCGTTTCCCAAAAACGATATGTCAAAAAATAATGAGAACGGTTCTGCAAAAGAGTCGGCAGATCAGGATATGATTGAGGTGTATGGAGCGAGAGTGCACAATTTGAAGAATATTG
>DASXOT010000557.1:0-9516 GCA_036494065.1 Chitinophagaceae bacterium | reverse complement strand
ATGTGCTGGAGCCACAAAAAAAAGAAGCGTTCAACAGGCATCCGGCTCATCTCATCTATACGCACCATGCGCTGTGCAGGATGGATTGCCGGCATATTAGCAGGGAAGATATTGATCAGGTCATGCAAAATGGGATCATTTTTTTGAACAAGACGGACTTGAATGACAGGCCTTGTCCCACGTTTGCATTGCAGGGCTTCACCAAAGAAGATGAAAATATAAGAGTGATCTTTGCGCAATGTACAGATGAGACCAAGGTCGTCACTTGTTATAATCTTCATAAGGATTTCGAATGCCATTGTTCCGGTGATGAAGGAGTATCATCCAAAAAAAATGAGTATTGATGCGTTTTATTCTTAAACCCCTTCAATGGCTTTATTGCATTTATTCGATCGTTTTGTTTGTAGCAATTATGTTGCTGCTTTTTCCTTTTGTAGTTGTCTCTTCTTTTTTTGGAAAGATAAAAGGCGGCAATGCGATCTTCAAAATTTGCCGGATATGGGCCGATCTTTGGTTCACCCTGGTTTTTATTTTTCCCAAAAGAATATTTGAATTTCCTCACGACAAGTCCAAGCCGTATATTTTTGTAACCAATCACATTTCCCTACTTGATGCGGCTCTTTTGCCGAAAGCTTATCGTCAGCCGCTGAGGCCATTGGGGAAAATTGAATTGAGCCGGGTACCTGTCTTTGGGTTTATTTACAGAAAAGCGATTGTGACGGTTGACAGGAGCAGCTCCGTGAATCGTGCACGGAGTATTCGTATTTTGAAGTCGATTGTAAACAAGGGAATCTCGGTTCTTTTTTTTCCGGAGGGAACTTATAATGAGACTGACCTTCCACTGAAAAATTTCTATAACGGCGCTTTCCGCGTGGCTATTGAAACGCAAACGCCTGTAAAGCCGGTTTTGTTTTTGGATGCGCATGCAAGATTGCACTATCAAAACATCTTTTCATTAAATCCTGGTAGATGCCGAATTGTTTTTTTAAATGAAGTTGCGGTAGAAGGATTAAAAATAAGCGATACTGAAGACTTGAAATGGAAGGTTTATGAGATTATGGAACGAAAGCTAAGGCAGTACAAGTCCGGCACATATCGTGAACTGGTTTAATTAAATTGCAATGAAGAAGCAGAAGATAGGAGATGGAGATAGAAGGTGTAAGTGCCAGGGGAAATATTAACGCTTTGCAATTCACAATTGACCATTCAGAACGAACGATGTACGCTGAAATTATCATACCACTTGCGCTTCCCAAGAACTATACCTGGCTTGTACCAGCGCAAATGCTGGAAACGGTCAGGCCTGGTTGCAGGGTAGAAGTGAACCTGGGAAAGAATAAAAGATATGCTGGTATTGTTAAGCGGATGCATGATGAAAAGCCTGAACTATTTGAACCCAAAGAAATATTAAATGTATTGGACGTAGAGCCTGTGGTTTTTGAGGAACAATTGAAACTTTGGGAATGGATGGCTTCGTATTATATGTGCAGCGAAGGCGAAGTGATGGCTGCGGCGCTCCCATCGCACTTCAAATTATCCAGCGAGACGATCGTTGTGTTTAATGGAGAATACGGTGATGATTTTTCAGCCCTGGATCACGACGAGTATTTAGTCGCTGAAGCTTTATTGCTTAGAAAAGAATTGAAAATTACTGAAGTACAGCAAGTGTTGGATTCGTCGCATGTGTACCCGGTAATCAATAGGTTGATCCAGAAAAAAGTTTGCTACGTATGGGAGGCACTCAAACAGAACTATACCCCCAAAAAAGAGACGTTTGTTTTATTGAACTCTTCATACAATAACGAAGAGAAGCTTTCTGATTTATTAAATAATTGGACGAGAGCCCCAAAGCAAATGGAGCTACTTTTAAGCTATCTGCATTTGATAAAGACAGTGGGCGAAGTCACCAGGACCGAACTGCTGAAAAAATCCGGAGCCTCAGAGGCCCAGCTAAAAGGACTGGTTGATAAGAGCATTTTGTCCATTGAAAAGAGAAGTATTGACCGGCTCCAATATCTTCCCAAAAATGTGATGATCGATTTTGAACTGTCCGCACTTCAGAAAGAAACTTTTGAAAAAATAAAACAATCGTTTTCCGAAAAATCGGTTTGTCTTTTACACGGTGTTACTTCAAGCGGTAAGACGCAAATCTATATAAAGCTTATCGAGCAATATATCCGCCAAGGCAGGCAAATTTTATATATGCTTCCCGAAATTGCGCTTACGTCACAAATCATTAGGCGGCTGCAAAAGCATTTTGGAGGATATATTGGAATTTATCATTCTAAATTTTCACAAAATGAACGAGTAGAGATTTGGAATAAAGTAAAGAATGGTGAATTGAAAATTGTGCTCGGAGCGCGGTCTTCTATTTTCCTTCCATATACTAACCTTGGGTTGATCATTTGCGATGAGGAATATGATACTTCGTTCAAGCAACAAGATCCGGCACCCCGGTATAGCGGACGCGATGCGGCTGTTTATTTTGCTTCTTTATTTAGCGGACAGGTATTATTGGGAAGTGCCACACCTTCTTTAGAAAGCTATCACAATGCGGTTTTAGGAAAATACGGCCTTGTAGAATTGATGGAGCGATATGGTAACGTGCAGTTGCCGCCAATCGAGATCATCGATACAAAAAAGATTGTTCAGAAGGACAGGTCAAAAGTGATGCTTACGCCACGGTTGGTTGAGGAGATCAAAACTACTGTTGAAAGAAGTAAACAGGTTATTCTTTTTCAAAATCGCCGTGGCTATTCGCCTTACCAGATTTGCCAGGTTTGCGGCTGGATACCGCAATGTAAATATTGCGATGTATCACTAACCTATCATAAATTCTCTAACAAGCTTATTTGTCATTATTGTGGAACCACCTATCCTCCCGTGACGATCTGTGCGGCTTGCGGCAGCCATAATTTTATGCAGCGAAATTTCGGCACGGAGAGAATTGAAGAGCAATTGCTGGAAGAGTTTCCCTCCTATAAAATTGCCCGAATGGATGTAGATACTGTTCGTGGGAAAAACGCACACGATACATTGATACAGCAATTCGAGCAAAAACGGATCGATATTTTGGTTGGCACTCAAATGGTGGTAAAAGGCCTTGATTTTGACAACGTAGATCTCGTTGGCATATTGGACGCAGACGGGCTTTTGCACTTCGCTGATTTCAGAGTGAATGAACGCGCTTTTCAAATGATGGAACAGGTAAGCGGTCGCGCGGGAAGAAAACAAGCTACCGGAAAAGTTTTGATCCAAACTACCCAACCCCAGCATCCGCTTTTGCAGGTTATACAGCGCCACGATTACAAAACAATGTACGAGACGGAGATTGAAAGCCGGCGGCAATTTAATTATCCACCGTTTTCACGGTTGATCAAACTCACATTCAAACACAAGATGAAAGATGTTGTAGCAAGGGGAACTGCGCAATTTGCGAACGATCTGCATAATAAATACGCGAATTATATAGTGGGGCCCGCCGAACCGGTGATCAATAGGATCCGAAACCTGTTTCTTATGGAGATGCTGCTTAAGTTACCGCGCGATTCAAAAATGATAAATCAATGTAAGAAAGATATACTTCATCAGATCGCATTGTTACATACTCAAAGGAGTTTTAAGAGCGTTGTAATTGTCCCGGATGTAGACGTAGTGTAATGTTCAAACGCTAAGGCTACACTTGTTTAATTTGAAATGGCTCGAGGAAGTACTTTCTATTTCAGGCTGACCATATTTACATTATAAAATGATAGAACCTGGAGATTTTAAACTAGAGGAATGCAACTTCAGTTAAAGATATTAGTTTTCTCATCTCGCTATGTTCATAAAAAAATGCTCCTTTCTTATTTTTCTTTGCAGCAATCAACATCGCTTTTGCGACGTCACTTGCTTCTATGGGTCTGTACCTGGAGGGAAGTAAGAATGAGAACGTTTTCATTACAGACTGACTTATTTTTTCCAAAGATCTCGATTCATTTCTTTTGCCAAGCAATATCGAAGGTCGCATGATATGAGTCGAGTCTATACCTATTTCTTTGACTGCATCTTCTACTTCTCCCTTCAACTTTAAGTAGAAATTATTACTAGCGCTGCTGGCACCTACTGCAGAAACCAGTATGAATTTTCTGCAGCCTACTATTTTGGAATATTTTGCCAGGTTGACCACGATATCGTAATCTATTTTACGGTAAGCCTCTTTATCGCCCTTTACCTTTTTTTGAGTAGTCCCAATGGTAACAAATACCGCTTCGCTTTCATCAAGCGCTACCAGTAACGAGTCGGCATCACTGAAGTCAATTATTTTTTTCTCCAGCTTTGGATGTTCCATAGCAAACGGTCGTCGCACCAACACTCGCACTGATGTATAGTAGGTATCGTTTAATAGAAGGTTTAATAATTCACCACCGATCAATCCGGTCGCCCCCGCCAACGTTGCAATTTTTCCGCTCATGATTTTAATGTTAATTTGCTTAAAGACCGGCACAAAGTTTATAAAGTATCGCGAACCACGCAAAGAAAGCTCTTGCAATATTGTATTTGCCGACTTATTACACGCAATAAAATGGAACTGGAAGAAAACTTTTCACTCAAACCATATAATACTTTTGGCATCGGTGCCAGTGCACGCTATTTTTCAACCTTCTCGGATATTGGTCAAGTTGGCGAGCTTATGTCTTACATTCCGCGCCTTACAAGTGGATTACAAAATTCTATGCCTTTTATCCTGGGTGGTGGCAGCAATATCTTGTTTACAAAAGATTTCGATGGGGTTGTGCTAAAAAATGAGATCAAAGGCATTCGGAAAGTCAAAGAAGACAGTGAACATGTATACGTCAATGCCGGAGCGGGCGAGAGCTGGCATCGGTTTGTCTTGTATTGCATCGAAAATAACTGGGCCGGTGTTGAAAATCTTTCATTGATACCAGGAAATGTTGGGGCTTCGCCCATGCAGAATATTGGGGCATACGGCGCTGAGATAAAAGAGATTTTTCATGAACTCCGGGCATTTCATCTGCATGAAAGATCCAACTATACATTTCGACCGGGGGATTGTGAGTTCGGCTACCGTGAGAGTATCTTCAAACGAAAATATAAGGATCAATTCATAATACTTGATGTTACGTACAGGCTAAATAAGACGCCAGGATATAATACAAGCTATGGTGCTATAGAACAGGAATTGGAGAAAATGGGAGTTAAACAACTGAGTATCGCTGCCATATCGCAAGCGGTAATGAATATTCGTATGTCTAAACTTCCCGATCCTGCCGTGATTGGAAATGCCGGCAGTTTTTTTAAAAACCCCTCTGTCGATGCCGATAAATTCCAGGAGTTAAAATTAAAATTCCCCAGTATCGTTGGTTATAAAAATATTGACGGTACCGTTAAACTTGCGGCGGGTTGGTTAATCGAACAGTGCGGGTGGAAAGGTTACCGCAAGGGCGATGCCGGCTGTCATGCGCGCCAGGCACTGGTTTTAGTAAATTACGGTAACGCTGGGGGCAATGAGATTTATGAACTGAGTGAGAAGATTCATCAGACTGTAAAAGAAAAGTTTAACGTTGACCTGGAAAGGGAAGTGAATATTATCTGATTTTGGATTTTGGAATTGAGAAATTTCGAAATTTCCCAATCCACTTTTCGAATTTATTCAATTCTTGTGCGTACAAGGGAATTACCTACCGCGTGTTTATTTCACCAATGTTTCAAAAAGACTTTCGGTTTTCGATTTTAACTTGATTTTAGTTTGTCAATAGATAAATGGCGATGGAGATATCTTAATTTCAAATAAGCAACATTTCGCCGATAATATTGTCAACAAAGTCGACATTAACCAAAACCTACAATTATGAAACAAACGCTGCTTGCTATCGCCGGAATATTTTTTATCTCCTCTTTTTCATATTCACAGGACAAGATCTATCGCAACAATGGGAAAGTTGTGGAATGCAAAATCCTTGAAATCGGAACTGATGAAATCAAGTACAAAGATTTTAACAACCTTGATGGCCCAACCTATATCCTGGAAACGGACAAAATAACAAAGATTGTTTTTCAAAACGGCAAGACACAAAAACTCAAAGATAATTTCAAAGACCCGGAACGGTATATAGGACAGTTGACCAGGGGAATTAAGATCAATTTTTTTTCACCTCTTTATGGATATACTGAATTTGGATATGAAAAGAGTATGGGAGTGGGGAAGAGTTATGAATTATCATTAGGTATTATTGGCTTGGGCAAATCCGAGACTTTGGAATATGACTATCTTAATAACGGGGCACAGTTACAAGAAATCAAAACGAAACAAGCGGGTGTTTTCATTTCCGGTGGGTACAAATTTGGCAAGATGCCTGACTTTTTATTATTTGGGAAAACAAGATTATCGCACATCATGCAAGGCACTTATGTGAAGCCAATCCTTTATCTTGGGTATTACACGGAAAATCAGATTATAAATAAGTCGACCGGAACGGAATTGGGAAAGCAGCACGTTACTTTTGGGGCACTTCAAATTGAAATAGGACATCAATGGGTGTTTGGCGATAGGTTTTTATTAGATATTTATGAAGGGCTTGGCTATGGCATAGACAACAAAAAATCCAGCAACATTTCAGGTGTTTCGACATATCCCGAAGACGATGAGGAAGCTTTCAATTATTCTAATATTCGCTTAGGAAGAAGTCCCGGTCTTTCTTATACATTTGGAATTAAGCTGGGAGTCCTGATTAAGTAGAAGAAGAATTAATTTTTTTTTGCCACGGAAGCATGGAATTTGCCTAAGAATTATTTAATAGCTGATGTTCCATACGGGTTTGCGTCATCATTTCCGAGAGCCTCTGCTTTTTTTCTCGGTACCTCCGTGTTAAGATTTACCACAGAGTCACAAGAGGCCACGGAGATACACAAAATTTAAGCCTCAAACATGTTCCCGCAAGTCTGTGCGCAGTTTTCTACGCTTCTTCGTCAAACTCCTCTTCATAATTCTTTCCAAGGTTCAGCATGGAACCCATGAGGTCTTTGAATTCAATTTTTCCTTCAATGATTTTTTTGCTAATGAATGAATAAGCCGCCAGGCCGTGTAGGACGAATTCCATTAATAGGGCGGCTTCTCTGTCATTGGCCCCCTTGAAATGTTTTTTTACCAGGACTTGTAGTCCATCTACTTTGTACAAGTTCAGGATTTTTTCTTCATCTTTTAAATTGAAGAAAAGGTTGACATGATTCCCTTTGTCAAACCATGCGATGATGGAGCGATATGGATTTTCGTCCTTAGTTTCAGTAGGCTTTCTTTTTTTCAATTGATCAGGATTGGGAAAATACTGGGCGAATTGTGAGCGAATGGATTTGTCAAGTAAATTCATCGCAACCTGGTAAGGCCCTTCCTGTTCTCCTTCATAGACCAGCTCGATTTTTCCCGTTATGGAAGGAATAATGCCAACTAGATCGCTGATCCAAACCTGGGTTTGTTTTTCATTATTCAGAATAGCTCGTCGCTCAGCGGCGCTGACTGCGTTTTCAAAAGCCGATATGCTTAAGCGTGCACTGACGCCGCTTTTTTTATCAACGAATTCACTTCCCCTGGCTTCAAATGCAACCTGCTCGATCAATCGTTTTGCAAGATCGCTTATCTTAACCGCCGTTTTTTGTTCCTCATCGATATCGGCCTCCTGTTCAGTGATAGTGAGAGCCGTAGAGATATCTTTGGGATAATGTGTGAGAATTTGACTTTCAATGCGGTCCTTTAACGGCGTGACAATAGCCCCACGATTTGTATAATCTTCTGGGTTGGCCGTAAACACAAACAAAATATCGAGTGGCAATCTCAATTTGAACCCCCGTATCTGAACGTCTCCTTCTTCGAGAATATTGAACAGAGCAACCTGGATTCTTGCCTGCAGGTCCGGCAACTCATTGATCACAAAAATGCCGCGGTTGCTTTTTGGAATAATGCCATAGTGTATTACCCGCTCATCCGCGAAGCTCAATTTTAAATTAGCGGCTTTTATTGGATCCACATCACCGATCAGATCTGCAACACTTACATCGGGTGTCGCTAGTTTTTCTCCATATCGCTCACTGCGATGCATCCAGTGTATTGGAGTGTCATGACCGTGCGCAGCAATTTGATCGAGCGAATATTTTGAAATGGGTTTTAAGGGATCGTCATTAATCTCGCTGCCTGCGATCATGGGAATGTATTCATCGAGCAGCTCGGTCATTTGCCGGGCCATTCTCGTTTTGGCCTGGCCGCGTAGACCTAGAAACAAAATGTTATGCTTGCTCAACAGTGCTCTTTCCACGTCAGGTATTACACTGTCCTCGTAACCGATGATGCCCGGAAATGTGAGCTCATTATTTTTGAGTTTGCAAATGAGATTCTGCCTAAGCTCTTCTTTAATACTGCGACGTTGATAACCGCTGGCTTTTAACTCTCCAAGAGTTTTTATGTCCTTAATTCCTCTGCGCGCTTTCGTGATTTCACTCATGATATTTCAATAATTATTTTTTCTTTTTAGTTTAGGATAGTCTTAATCAAAGCAATTAAAGTTATTTCGATTTAAGAGATTAGTTGCTTGCGTCCATGTAGAAAAATGATTTTATTTTTACCATCCAATATCGTGGGTTCAGTAGACAGTTTTCCTTTTTCCGCTTTCGAAATCCTTAAAAATAAATGCACCCAGTTTGTCCAATGATGCAAAAAATGCTTTACCATTATTTGTTTCGGTAAACTCCTGCACAAAACGCTGCAGGTAAGGATCGGTGGCGATCATGAATGTTGTAATGGGAACTTTCAATCTTTTACACTGAGCTGCCAGGTTTAAACATCGGCTTGTGATCTTCCTGTCAAGGCCAAAACTGTTTTTATAATAGCGCTTGCCAACTTTTAAGCAGGTGGGCTTTCCATCTGTGATCATGAAGATCTGCTTATTGGGGTTTTTCCTTCTTCTTAAAATATCCATGGCTAGTTCAAGCCCTGCTACCGTATTGGTATGATAAGGTCCCACCTGTAAGTAGGGTAGATCCTTTATTTCAACCGGCCATGCATCATTACCAAACACAACAATATCCAACGTATCTTTTGGATATTTGGTTGTTATCAGCTCGCTCAGCGCCATAGCCACCTTTTTTGCCGGTGTAATTCTGTCTTCTCCGTACAAGATCATTGAATGTGAAATATCAATCATCAATACGGTCGAAGTCTGTGATTTAAAATCAGTCTCGCGGATCGACAGATCGTCTTCCTGCATGTTAAAGCTGTCTATGCCATGATTGATTTGAGCGTTGCGAATGGACTCAGTAAAATCAATTTGCTCCAGCATGTCGCCGAACTGGAATTGCCTTGTTTCAGGATTTACTTCATCACCCTGCCCGGGTTTAAAGGTATGATGATCACCTTGCTTCGTTTTTTTAAGGCGACCAAAAATTTCTTCAAGACTTCTTTTGCGAATACCCTGCTCGGTTTTAGGTGTGATCTTTATTTGACCTGTTTGGTGTTCCTCGGTGAGATAG
>DASXOT010000556.1:0-5508 GCA_036494065.1 Chitinophagaceae bacterium | reverse complement strand
CGTAACGACAGAATAGTCAACATTGAGTTGATTAAATTCGGCCGAATGCTTTTCTTCTTTGCCCGTGTCATTTATCGGGGCCTGAGATCTTACAGAAGACGAAAGGACAATCAGGGACGGAAAAAGAAACAGAATTTTTTTCATTGACATTATTTGGCTGAAGATAAAATAAATTGGTTCACGGTTGAAGAATAAGATCATTCAATTTCTGCTCTGGTAATCTCTATGTTCTTAATCAGGTTCGCATATTTGCGCATCGAGTGTCTGGAGTTTGTTGTTACTATCTTTCTTTTACGCTGCCTGATCAATAATTTATAGGCACCCGGCAGGCCGAATAAGGCATCCCTGCCAATATCAATTTGATGCGATCGCAGCTGGGGATCCCGTAGGAAAAGAAGCCTTCGCGTTCCCAATCGTGGTAACTGTGCTCTGATGTTGTAGACCAACTGTAAAATAATTTCTTCTTTAACGTGTCATCTGCTGCCGCCACACATGATTTTACAATTTTTACGAATAGTATCAACAACGAAGCAAGAACGAAGAATGGACGAAGGAAACTACCGTCTACAATGCTTCAGCAACACCGTCCCATATCACTGCAATACATTACTCATGCTTTTATAATACCTGGCAATTTCCGCGAATCAGGACAAAGAGCAATTTATTTTGATCATCCATTAACTAAAAGAATGATTTTTAAAAGGCTCTTGAATTAAATTAAGTGTATTTCCGTATAATCTTTTGGTTTAATCTAAGAATATTCTTGGTATTTAGTTACCTTGAATTCATTACCAAAATGAAGAAAGCTTTTAAACCTTATGTCGCGGTATCCGGGTGGCCCGGAGATTGGATAGCGTGATACCTTTTGAGTAATCGAAACTAACCATCCTGATATGAAAATTACATTAGGGAAAAAAATATTGATCGGGGTTGCTCTTTGCACCCTTATTCTGCTTACCATAGCTTCTATTTCTTTTAAAAACAGCGAGAGATTAGTGGACACCAATTTCCTGGTGAGCCATACCTATGACGTACTGTTCGAGTTCGAGCAAATCCAGATCAACTGCACAGATGCGGAAACGGGTGAAAGAGGTTTCATCATTACCGGCAGCCCAGAGTACCTCGAACCATTTAACAATTCAAGATCAAAACTATTTGAAGATATTGATAAAGCCAGGGAGCTGACAAATGATAACCCCGCTCAGCAGAAAAATCTTGACGCCATTGGAAAACTTTCGGATACACTTATAAAACACCTGGCGCTTTGCATTGAGATCCGGAAAACAAATGATCTCGAGAAAACGAAAGAACTGGTCGCCTCCGGCACGGGTAAAAGAATACTCGATGAAATCAGGGTAGTAATTAATAGTTCCATAGAGATGGCGCAAACATTACTTGCTCAAAGGAAGCAAATAAGTAAAGCCGATGCCCGTAATTTCGATATCATCTTCATCGCTTTGTTACTGACTATCGCTATCGTCCTCATTAGTGTTTACATCATTATCATCCGAAATTTAAGAGCGTTAAAAAAAGCCCAGGATGAAACCGCTGATAAAAACTGGAGTCTCGCAGGGAGCGGAGACCTCGCTAAACATATGCAGGGCAATAAGCTATTGCCGGAGCTAACTCAAAGTATCGTCAATCACCTCGCAACCTATTTAAATGCACAAATGGGTGCCATCTATGTAACCGAAGAGGATGAAATGAATTTGAAGCTTATAAGTACTTATGCAGTTGATAACAGAAAAAAGGATTTTTCAGTAATCCGGTTTGGAGAAGGAATAGTGGGACAATCCGCGGCAGAAAAAAGAAACATTCTGCTTTCCGATATCCCCAAAGATTATTTTAATATCTCCACCGGTTTTGGGGAATTGCTTCCCAAAAATATTATGAGCTACCCAATTATTTTTGAAGGCAGGGTAACGGGCGTCATCGAGCTGGGAACCATTCATGAATTCACGGAGTTGCAGAAGCAACATATGTCAATTATGGCAGACAGCATTGCCATCGCTGTTACTTCTGCTCAGTCGAGGGAAAAGGCAAAGGAACTACTTGAAGAAACTCAACGCCAGGCGGAGGAGCTTGAAACGCAGCAGGAGGAACTCAAGCAAACCAATGAAGCATTGGAAAGCAAAACGCAGATGCTCGAAAAATCAGAAACAGAACTAAAGACCCAACAGGAGGAATTGCAACAAACCAATGAAGAATTGGAAGAAAAAGCGAACCTGCTTGAAGAGCAAAAGGAGAAACTGGAATTTGCAAAGAAAGAGGTCGAAACCCAGGCGAGAGAACTGGAATTATCCAGTAAATACAAGTCGGAGTTCCTGGCAAATATGTCGCATGAATTGAGAACGCCGCTTAACAGCATTTTGATATTAGCGCAATTACTAAAAGAAAATAAAAGCAGGTTGCTCCAGGAAAAGGAAGTCGAGTACGCCAGGAATATTCATAGTTCAGGAACTGATCTCTTGAATCTTATTAATGAAATACTGGATCTTTCAAAAGTAGAAGCAGGAAAAATTGAATTGGAAATCGAAGAAGTGGATATTAGCGGCGTTGCAGATAACCTTCGTGCGGTATTTGATGAGATAGCAAAAAGTAAATCTATTGATTTTAAAATCACTTACCAGGAAGAAAAATTCAAAACTCCATCCTGCACAGATAAACATCGATTGGAACAAATTCTCAAAAATCTTCTTTCTAATGCTTTTAAATTTACGGACAGCGGCGGCAGGGTTCTTTTAGATATCGATGTTATACCACCAGACAGTTCGTTTAATGATCCGAACCTCCGGATACTTGATGAAGTAATTGCCTTTTCAGTAACCGATACGGGGATTGGAATTCCGGAAAATAAACAAGGAATTATTTTCGAGGCGTTTCAGCAGGCTGACGGATCAACCAAGCGAAAATATGGAGGAACGGGTTTAGGGCTTTCCATTAGTCAACAGCTGGCTCATGCACTCGGCGGCGAAATACAGTTGCGAAGTAAAGAAGGAGAAGGAAGCAAATTCACACTTTATCTTCCTGCCAAATTTGATCCTTCCATAGCGACCAGTAAAGAAATTGAAACCAATAAATCCTCAGAAAGAAAAGCAATCAGATATGAACGAAATGGAAGTATTTCTGACGCACCACAAAATATTATGGATGACCGGTATGTTGTGGAAGAAAATGATAGAACTATATTGATTATTGAAGACGATGAAAATTTTGCAAATGTACTCCTGGATTTTTTCCGCGAGAAGGGATATAAAGGCATCGTTGCTCAGCAGGGTAATACCGGATTGAGCCTGGCCCGCCATTACAGGCCGGACGCTGTAATTCTGGACATGCAATTGCCTGTTATGGATGGCGCTGAAGTGTTAAAGCATTTAAAAATTGATCCGGACCTAAGACATATTCCTGTACAAATTATTTCCGGTTACGACAAACGAAAAGAAGGCCTTGAACTGGGAGCCTTTGATTTTATTAAAAAACCGGTTAGCACAACGGATATCCAGGCAGCCTTTGAGCGTATTGAGGAATTTATTCGGAAAAAACTAAAAAAATTACTGATTGTAGAAGATAACCGGCAGCAAAACAAGGCCATTCGGGAACTAATTGGAAATGGAGATGTAAAATCTTTTTCTGTGTACACTGGAACAGAGGCGTATGAAATGATGGAAAAAGAAAAATTCGATTGTATCATTATTGATTTAGGATTGCCGGATATGAGCGGTATTGAGCTAATGGAAAAGATTAAATCGAACAATGATCTTAACAAGATCCCGATCATTGTTTACACAGGCAAGGATTTAAGTAAGGAAGAAACCGCCCGTTTAAATAAACTCGCAGACACGGTAGTTCTAAAAACAGCCAATTCCAAAGAACGCCTGCTGGACGAAACTATTCTTTTTCTACATCGCATGGAGTCAAGGCTGTCTAAGGAAAAGCAACAAATCATCAGGAAACTTCACCGAACAGATGAAGTTCTCAGGGATAAAAAAGTGTTGATCGTAGATGATGACATGAGGAATATTTATTCACTGACCAATGTATTGGATGACGAGGGACTGAAATGTATCACAGCAGAAAATGGAAAGGAGGCTATTACAATATTAAAAGAGCAACCTGGCATAGATATCATATTAATGGACGTGATGATGCCGGAAATGGATGGGTATGAGGCTACCCAGAAGATCAGGCAAATGAAGGAGTTTGAAAAAATTCCTGTGATTGCTCTTACCGCCAAGGCCATGAAAGGCGATCGCGAAAAGTGCCTGCAAGCAGGCATGTCGGATTATATCGCAAAGCCGGTAAACATAGAGCAATTGCTGTCGCTTATGCGCGTATGGTTATACCGCTAGCAGGTAATGATTAAACAGAGATGAAAGATATTATTTGAAAATGATTATTGTGTTGAACCCGGTATAAAAATGATAAATGCAGAGGAATTAAAAGAATTGCTCGAGTCGATCCGTTTTGTTTATGGATATGATTTTACGGAATATGCCGAAGCCTCCGTGAAGAGGCGCATTGATCATTTTATGAAGACTAACAAAATAAGTGCGCTGAACGATCTTGGCAAAATCCTGTTAAAAGACGAACCTATCTTTGAGCAGTTTGTTCAGGACATAACGGTTAATGTAACCGAAATGTTCCGCGACCCTGCTTTCTATAAAAGTTTACGCGAAAAGGTGGTAGCCCGATTGGCTACTTATCCTTTTATTAAAATATGGGTGGCAGGTACCTCTACGGGTGAAGAAGTATATTCAATTGCGATTTTATTAAAGGAAGAAGGATTATTAAAAAGGTCGGTGATCTATGCTACCGATATTAACCAGAAATCGTTACAAACTGCCAGGGAGGGAATTTATCCCATTGGGCAAATGAAAAACTATACAACGAACTATATCAAGGCAGGTGGTAAGTATAGTTTTTCGGATTATTATATAGCAAAATACAATGCTGTTCTATTGGATAAATCACTCAGACAAAATATTGTTTTCTCTGCTCATAACCTTGTCGCTGATAAATCATTTAATGAATTTCAATTGATCTTATGTCGCAACGTGCTGATTTATTTTAGCCAGAGTTTACAGAATAAGGTCATTAATCTTTTTTACGAAAGCCTGTGTCCTTTTGGCTTCCTGGCTTTGGGCAATAAAGAATCGCTTTTGTTTACAGATCGGAAGCATAAATTTGAAGAAATTGACAAAAAGGAAAGAATCTTTGTTAAAACCGGCAATGAAAAATAATCAAGATGAAATATGAAGCCGTGGCAATAGGAGCATCTGCCGGTGGCTTGTATGTCTTATCCGAACTCTTGAAAGAATTGCCGGTTGATTTCCCTATTCCTATTATTGTAATCCAGCACCGGTCAAAAGAGGAAAAAATGCTGCTTGAAGAAATACTTCAACTTAAATGCAGCATAAGGGTTAAACAGGCAGATGAAAAGGAAGAAATTACGAAGAGCACTGTCTATTTTGCGCCGGCTGATTATCACCTGTTGATTGAAAAGAACCG
>DASXOT010000555.1:0-7718 GCA_036494065.1 Chitinophagaceae bacterium | reverse complement strand
CATTTCACTCGATTCAAAAACTGATTGTTTGTCGGTTTCAATGACCAAATCCGCGTTTTGTGGAATTTCAAACGGATCGTTGATACCGGACAAATTATGCATTTTTTCTGTGTGGCCATCCTGCAAGAGCGCCCTGGCATACAACCCTTTTGTATCGCGCCTGATCAATTCTTCAAGGCCACATTTTATATAGACCGTCTTTACACCCGGGTAACTCCTTTTTACTTCACTTCTTATCTCTTCATATGGATTGATCGCACAAATAATCGGGATGATATTATATTGAGAAAACTTGCTCGCAATAAAGGCCAGCCTGCGAATGTTAGTATTCCTGTCTTCCCTTGTAAATCCTAAGTCTGAAGAAAGGAATTTCCTGTAGTCATCTCCATCCAAAATTTCGATGCTGATCTTTTTTCCAGCAAAATATTCCCTGGCTTTTCTCGCCAATGTTGTTTTGCCGCTTCCTGAGAGGCCACAGAATTGTATTATCATTTAAAAATGCAGTTAATGGTAGTCGATTGCCCACTAACTAATTTATCAAAAATAGACTATTCTCATGCTATAATCGGGGTCAATACCGATCAGATGGCATGTCTTGTTGTCGTTGACGAATGAGTTGAGCAACATCACCTGAAGTGTAATCAACTTAATCATAATTTTGAGGATGGCTTCAGTCAAAAGTGCAGCAAACCTCGAATCGGCAATCAATACCGGTTTTGGCGCCAGCAGCTCAAATAATGCAGGTCGTTTTTATAATCGCAACGGAAGAGTAAACGTTGTGAAAAGAGGCGTAAATATTCTTGACCGTTATAGTTGGTATCATACTATGCTGGCCATGCCGAGACTGCGTTTCCTGTTGTTGATTTTCTCAATCTACATTTTTATAAACATCGTCTTTGCCATTATCTATTATCTAATCGGTATCGAACATTTGTCCGGCGTTAATGCCGGTTCTACCATAAAGAGTTTTTCAGAAGTTTTTTTCTTCAGCACCCAAACATTTACCACGGTAGGTTATGGCCGCATCAGCCCCACTGGCTTTGCAACAAGTGCCGTGACAACTCTCGAGGCATTTTTAGGTTTATTAAGTTTTGCTATCGCTACCGGGTTATTTTATGGTCGTTTTTCCCGGCCACAGGCGTTTTTAAAATTCAGTCACTATGCACTGATATCTCCATATAAAGATGGTATTGCGCTGATGTTCCGTATGTCGCCTTATAAAAACAATTCTCTTTCCGAAGCAGAAGTAAAGTTGACAGCCGCCATGCAGATCGAGGAAAATGGAAAAAGGATGAATAAATTTTATCCCCTCAATCTTGAAATTTCCCAGGTTAATGCACTTACATTGAGTTGGACCGTGGTTCACCCGATTGATCAAAACAGTCCTTTATATAACTTCAACCAGGATGACCTGAAATCGGCCAGCCTGGAAGTACTGGTGTTTGTAAAAGCATTTGATGAAGCATTTTCCAATACAGTAATGGCAAGAAATTCTTACATAGCCGACGAAATGATTTGGGGTGGGAAATTCAAAATTATGTATCATGCAAGTGAAGACAAGACTAAAACAATTCTGGACCTGAATATGATCAACGATTATGAAAAGGTTGATCTTTTACAGCCGGTTTCGCCTACACGGACTGAACCTGGATAAACTCCTTACGGTTGATATAATAAAGAAAAAGGAAATAAAGGATCGGAAGAAAGCTTAACAATTTTAGCAAAAAAATTCCTGTCAAAAAACCGACCAGGTAAAAAATTGCCAGCAGTCCACACCCGCCCACCAATTGAGCATCATCGATCACACAGGCAATTCTGAAATAGTATGTATGTAAATGATGATACACTAATTCAAGTGGCTGGGTAAAATGATAACCGTCAGTTACAACGACCCGGGGATTGTTTTTATCAACCGTAATTACGATACGCTCGCCATGCTTTACAGGATAAATGTGAAGCCCATTGACAATAACCCTGATATTTAGAAAACTCAGCAGTATTTGCTTCCTTCTTGTAATAACGATATGGTATGAATCTGTGATAGTAGCAATTTTGAGTTCCGCATCCGTTTGCTATAAAACTCTAAAATTGTAAACTTATTTTAATGCCTGGATAATTTTAATAAAATCCGCTGCAACCAGGGAGGCACCTCCAACTAATCCACCGTCTACATCAGGACAACTAAATAGTTCTTTCGCATTATTCGCTTTCACACTACCTCCATAGAGAATGGGAGTTTCATCGGCCACCTCCCGCCCATACTGCCCCGCGAGAACTGACCGGAGATGAGCGTGCATTTCCTGGGCCTGGGCCGTGGTGGCCGTCTTTCCTGTGCCGATCGCCCAAATAGGCTCGTAAGCTATTATGATCTTTTTCAAATTCTCTGCGGAAAGGTGAAATAAAGATTCTTTTAGCTGAGCCTCTACGAATTGATTTTGCGTTTCGTTCTCACGAATGGCTAATGGTTCGCCGCAACAGAAGATGGGGGTGATAAAATTATCAAGGCAAAGGTTTAGCTTATCTGCTAATTGTGAATTAGTTTCATTGAAGTACTCTCTCCTTTCACTATGGCCAATAATGCAATACGGCACAGCTATTGAATGTAACATCTCCGCAGAAACTTCGCCGGTAAATGCGCCGTTCTTTTTATGATGGCAATTTTGAGCACCGACGTAATAATTTTTTTCGTCTTCCACTTCGCTTCTCGTCATCAAAAGGTAGGGAAAAGGAACAACGAATATCACCAGTTGTTGTTCACTGAGTTCAACATTCGCATTTAAAATATCATCCAGTAATTTTTCTCCTTTGTGAAAACTTAGGTTCATTTTCCAATTAGCAGCTGCTATTTGCTTTCTCATTCATTTTTTTTAATAGTGCTCGAAAATATGTTTTAAAATACTTTTTTCATTCTTTGAAAGTTTTTTTCCCTTCAATTTTTTCCAGTTCCCGATATCGGCTATCGCTTTGTTGAAATCATAGCGATCGATCCCATCATTACCCCATGAAAAACTGGGAAGATATTTTGGCGTCAATCCCGTACCAAATACATTGCAGCTTGCTCCTATCACAGTGCCTGTATTCAATGCAGTATTGATCATAGTCCTGGAATAATCGCCCATTAGCACACCGCATTTATTTCCCGCATTTACCTGGCCCCCTGGTGTCCAGATCCTGACCTCGCCGGCATTGTTTTTCAGATTTGAATTTGTTGTTCCCGCACCCAGGTTGCACCATTCCCCAATCACCGAATCACCCAGGTAGCCATCATGTGCTTTGTTTGAATAGCCAAACAAAACCGAGTTTTTAATTTCACCCGCAACTGCACAGTGCGGGCCCACTGATGTAGCTCCATATACTTTGCTACCCATCTTTAACACTGAGTTTTGACCTAATGCAAATGGACCCCTGATCATACATCCTTCCATCACTTCTGCATTTTTTCCAATATAAATCGGACCATTGCTCGCATTGAGCACGGAGTACTGCACTTTAGCACCTTTTTCCAGGAAAATATCGGAAGCACTGATCACATCATTTGTCCTGGAGACCGGTTGGCTCTTTCTCTTTTTAGTCAGCAGATCAAAGTCCTGCCGGATGGCCTCTCCGTTCCATTGAAATATTTCCCACGGATATTGGAGCATTTGTACTTTGTCCTTAATGGTAACGGCCTTTGACATTTTTATACTGTGAGGCTCTAAGATCTCTTTACGGGTAAACCGAAAGGCTATTCCGGCATTTCCATTTACCGAAATAAACTCTCCATTTTTTAACTTTCCAATGGCCCTGATCATTTTTGAAGTAGGCAACAGGTTACCATGAATCATCAAAAAAACGTCATCACCGATATCTTTGTCTATACGAATGGATCGGTCAAGATCCTTGTAATCATCTTCCCATTTATCGAAAGACGACAACCCTAACCACTGTTCCCATTTTTCACGAATAGTTAAAATACCCACCCTTATATCCTGTATCTGGCGGGTCAGCGTAAATGGATGCAGATTTTCAGGCTGACAAAATTCCTCGGTAAAAATGATTCTGGCCATGATCGCCAAAAATAAGAAAGAAAGTGAGTAGGAAAATTCAAATAGAAGCAACAAAAAAACCTCCCGAAGAATCGAGAGGTTTAAAGTATAGCCATGAAAAACAAAAAACGTAATTCAGCTTAAAGCTAAATAATTATTTTTTCTTCTCATATTTCTTCCTAAACTTATCGATACGACCTGCTGTATCGACCAACACATTTTTACCGGTAAAGAAAGGATGTGAAGTATTTGAAATTTCCAATTTTACAAGGGGATATTCATTT
This sequence comes from Chitinophagaceae bacterium, assembly GCA_036494065.1. Lineage (GTDB taxonomy): Bacteria > Bacteroidota > Bacteroidia > Chitinophagales > Chitinophagaceae > VBAU01. Next base: position 3,409 of record DASXOT010000555.1, on the reverse strand, counting down.
CCATCTTCCCATTTTGTGGATTCTTTTGAAGGAGCGGCCGAGCGGCTCAGAAATGAATGGCCGTTACTCATATCCTTGAAAACAACCAGCCGATAATTTTTGGGGTGGATACCTTCTTTCATAATTGTCTGATTTTTAGAGTGCACGCCTGCCCGCCGTCCAGACAGGGACCTTGCCGCACAATTTGAATAATAATTAAGCGTGCAAAGTTAGCTCCCAGCGCCTATTTGACCAAATTATTTCAAACGCCCGTTTAGCAACCAGTCAAAAAAAGCTACCGGACGGTAGCTTGCAGTCTAAGCTATATAAAAAACGAAAGCATCAAGCTTTGTTTCATATATCGGCTTGCGCCTACATACTTACTAACCCGATGCTTTCCGGAGTAACATTCCTCTTTTGACGGATTCGTGTTTCTCCCGTTGCTTTTCTTTCTGTTTCCAGATTTCCTGCAACGATTGTACATCTAAGATATATTCACGATTAAGCGATTCCAAATATTTTGCCTTGTTGTTTTACACTCGTTATTAACTAAGTTATTAACATGTTGCTGAAAGTAGACTGCTCAACCTTTTGACTTTTGCATTTTGACTTTTGAATTTTACATTTTGAATTTAACTCCGCGTATTTTCATACTGCATCGGAATGCCAAGTCCCCATCCTTTAGACGCTTGTATGATTGCCTGCAGGTCATCAATTTTCTTTGCGGTTACACGCACCAGGTCGTCCATAATGGCAGCTTGAACTTTTAAACCGGTATCCTTAATATTCTTTACGATCTTTTTTGCATCCTCCTGCTTTAATCCATTACGAACGATCACTTCTTTCTTCCATGCTTTACCGCTCTGATGGCCTTCCTTTGAAAAATCAAAAGCCTCCGGGGCTATGCCTTGTTTGTGTGACCGGCTAATAAGCACATCGATCAACTGCCGCATCTTCATCTCATCCTCTGTCTCAATGTTGATCTTAAATTCTTTCTTATTTAGGTCGATGACAACATGAGATCCTTTAAAATCAAAACGATTAGTAATTTCTTTGGAAGTAACGTTAATTGCATTATCCAGGGCTTGCGCGTCTACTTTACTTACAATATCGAAGGAAGGCATAGTTGGTTGTTAATTTATATTTTGAAGAGAATACTATTTCAAAAATAAGATTGTTTTGCAAGTTGCATTTGATCTGATCCTTAAAAGCAATATGATTACTTATTGCAGCCCCCTTTAGGACCAAAGAGCAGTAAGACTCCAAATAAAAAAGTCCCCTGTAGAAACAGAGGACGGCATTCACATGAGAAAACTAAAATCTTTAATTCCCGCCCGGGCCGCCACCGCCTACTCTATTCTGCTCATCTTGCGTGGCGCTATTCCGGCGACGTGATTGGGTTTGCTGATTATTTTTACCAAAGCGATAAGTAAATGTCCCTGTGACCTGGCGTGTGTCAAATTGGCTCCGGAATTTTACATAAATACCATTGTAGTCGGTAATGCCACGGAACTTTTGCCAGGCAAAAGGATCACGTACATTCAGGCGAAGTGTTGCCTTACCCTTCATAATATTCTTTTGGCCGGCTACGCTCATTTGATATACCGGCTCATCGATATTCAAATTATCAATTCCTTTTGCACGATAAAATCCACTTAACTCAAGCGTGTATCCCTTCTTCATGGTAAATGTATTGCTGATATTTACCATGAACGAAGTATATGAAACATCGATTGGATCGGCATTATAAATGCCTTTGAAATGGTTATTGTAAATGTTCGCAAACATGTTTGTATTCCACCATTTAGTGATCGGTACGGGCGCGGTAATTGAAATCCCCATATTGATAAACCTGGCCACATTGTCTGTTGTAGCGTATACAATTTTTGTTTGTGCGTCTTGCTTCAATATTTGAGAAATTACATCCGATGTGTTACTATAATTTAAAGTAGTAATGAGTTTACCTTTGTACGAATGTGTAAATTCCAAACTGTTCGTGAATTGAGGCAAGAGATAGGGATTGCCCTGCTGGTAGGATAGAGAGTCAAGAAAATAAGTAAATGGATTCAGATCCTGGTAATTCGGTCTTCTGATGCGGCGGCTATATGAAAGCGTCAACGAATTTTTCTGATTAAGGGTGTAGCTGGCAAATGCGCTCGGGAACAGGTTGGTAAAATGCCTTCGGAAAGTGGAATCATTGGTAACCTGGAAACCCCTTGCGTTTGTATTTTCCAGCCTCAGCCCCCCTTGCAAATTCCATTTCTTGACTTGCTTATTGACATTTATATATGCCGCGTTAATATTCTCATCGTAAATAAAATGATTTGATCGGGCATCAGGGATCCATTTATTCAAAGACTGCCGTTGATAGTCTACAAGATTATCATTGCCGACATAACTTGATTTTATGCCTGCTTCAATGGTACCACCATTTTTCAGGGGATGCGTGTAGTCGGATTTTAAAGAATAAATATTGATATCGGAAGGCAGATGTCCTTTCAATAATAAAGGATCGGCAGTCTGCTGATCGCTCGCATCAAGAAACTCTGTCGTTAGCAACATGTTTGACGTGTTACGATAACCAATATAATCAAGATCCACAGTCAATTCACGGCCAGCCGTGTCAAACTGGTGCCTGTAATTAAAATTCCCGCTAAAGTTGTAGAAATGAATTCTATTCTCGGTCAGCGAAACAAGACTTGAAGTTACTTGCTGATTCACATCGGAAAGCGTGGTGGTAGTGGCAGGCGTTGGATGCCCGTCGAACGTAAAGCCGTTAAACACTACGCCAAAGGTGTTCTTCTTATCTGCCAGATAATCCAAACCTAATTTCAGGGTATGATTGTGGTTCCCAAACCTGAATCTTGTATTAACATCTGAATATCCCGATACATTTCCATTATCATCAAAAAATTTTCGATTAATGGTCAACATGCCTTTACCATTGTAGATATTTGGATTATAACTGCCAAACAAATTGATCTTATTCTTGCGGTAGTTGAAATTTATACTGTTTTGAGATTTGGGAGTAATATATACAGTGTTGCCCGCTTTAAAAATACTCGTAGTTATCCCAGCCATAATCGATCCATTAAAGCCAGCCGCTTTTCCTTTCTTTGTTTTGATATTTATAATCCCCGCATTTCCCTCCGCATCATATTTCGCAGATGGGTTAGTAATGATCTCAATTTGGTCCAACGCTGAAGCAGGCAAGTTTTTAAGCATATTGGCCAGGTCGGCTGAAGACAAATAAGTTGGCTTCCCATCAACCATTACAATTACGCCCGATTTTCCACGCAAGCTAATATTACCATCATTGTCGACGGTAACACCAGGAGATTTTTCCAGCACTTCTAATGCAGTAGCTCCTACGCTGCTTGGTGATGCTTCAACATTTACAACTGTCTTATCGATCTTTGTTTCGATAAAT
>DASXOT010000554.1:0-10068 GCA_036494065.1 Chitinophagaceae bacterium | reverse complement strand
TCAACCCAAAAGGGATCGGGCAGATTATATTTAATTTCCGGCGGGCCTATCTTGTGGCTTGTCCTGGCGTTCTGGTTTTGGCAACAGCGCCTTCCTAGATAATTTAAATTTACCTGACTTCGGATCAGTACCTATGAGCTTTACTTTCACTTTATCTCCCTCCCTTAGAATACCGTCCAGGGTTTCCAGGCGTTTCCAACTCACCTCTGAAATATGAACCAGGCCTTGCTTACCTGGCAAAAATTCAACAAACGCACCGAAAGGCATGATCGATTTTACCGTTGATTCGTATACATCACCAACAACGGGGACAGCAACAATTCCCTTTATCCATTGCTCGGCTCTGGCCACTCCTTCTTTATTTGTTCCAAACACACTCACCTCGCCCATGTTGTTCTTCTCTTCGATATTAATAGTTGTGCCGGTTTCTCTTTGCATTTCCTGGATCACTTTACCACCTGGCCCTATCACAGCGCCAATAAATTCTCTTTCAATGAACATCTTCAACATTCTTGGTGCATGTGGTTTCACATCGCTTCTCGCCTCTTCGAGGCAATTGTACATTGCATTCAAAATATGCAAACGGCCTCTTTTCGCTTGTTCCAATGCCTGCCGCATAACATCCATCGGCAGTCCATCTACCTTTATATCCATTTGAACACCACAGATGCCCTCCCTTGTTCCAGTCACTTTAAAATCCATATCACCCAAATGATCCTCGTCTCCAAGAATATCGGTGAGTACGGCGAATTTTCCATCTTTTGTGATCAATCCCATTGCAACGCCTGATACATGCTTGGGAAGTGGCACGCCGGCATCCATGAGTGCAAGAGATCCGGCACAGACCGTGGCCATCGACGAAGAACCATTTGATTCGAGAATGTCACTTACAATACGTACGGTATACGCAAAATCGCCGGCAGGCATCATTTGCCTTAATGAACGCATAGCCAGGTTTCCATGTCCCACTTCTCTGCGACCGGGTCCTCTCATAGGCTTCACTTCACCGGTTGAAAACGGCGGGAAGTTATAATGCAATATAAACTTTGAATAGTCCGAAACAGCAGCGCTTTCAACCAACAATTCATCAAGGGGAGTTCCCAACGTAACAGTAGTTAATGATTGTGTTTCTCCTCTTGTAAACAAAGCAGAACCGTGCGGCGATGGCAACACATCCACTTCCATATCCAATGGACGTACGTCTTCTAGTCCCCTGCCATCAAGGCGAACACGATCATTCAGTATCATGTCGCGAACGACATAATACTGTTCGTCGTGATAATATTTTTTGGCCAGTTTTTGAATAGTTGAATCCAATTCTTCACCTTCGGCAACGTGATATTCCTTCTTCAGCCATTCGATCAGGTCATCTTTTAATTTGTCAAACCGGTCACTGCGTTCGTGTTTGCTCAAGGCAGCTTTTGAAACTTCATAAATTTTTGAAGCGGCAAACGAGTTTACTTTCTTTTTCAACTCTTCATTTTGTGCAGGTTTGGAATACTCACGTTTCACCTTCGATCCTGCCATTTTCCAAAGCTCTTTCTGTGCTTTTATCTGGATCCGGATCGCGTCGTGAGCAATTTCCAACGCCTTAATTAGATCTTCCTCACTGCACTCCGAAGCTTCTCCTTCCACCATCATTATGTTCTTTTCAGTTGCCGCAATAAGAAATTCAAGATCTGAATTCTCTAGTTCACTTCTATTGGGGTTCACTTTAAAGTTTCCGTCAATCCTTGCTACCCTTACTTCAGAGATAACTTCCTGGATGGGAATATCTGAAACAGCGAGTGCCGCCGATGCTGCGAGACAAGCCATCGCGTCCGGCAACACTTCTTTGTCACTCGAAATGAGTGTGACCAATACCTGCACATCGCATAGATAATCTTCAGGGAATAAAGGACGAAGCGCGCGATCAACCAAACGGCTGATCAACACTTCGTAATCGCTAAGTCTGCCTTCTCTCTTAAAAAACGAACCGGGAATGCGGCCTGCAGAGGCAAATTTTTCCTGGTAATCGACGGAGAGCGGGAAAAAATCCTGCCCTTCTCTTGGCTCCCTGTTAGCTACCACCGTAGCTAACAGTATGCTATTACCCATTGTAACAGTAACGGCACCATCTGCCTGGCGTGCGAGACGACCGGTTTCAATAGTTATTTGCCGGCCATCTCCTATATCAAAAGTATTGCGAATTGGTTGTGTGAGCATAAACTGAGTTTATAATTAGGGATTGGGAAGTTAAAGTTGAAAATTAGAAATGAATCCATCTTATGTTCTATTTAACTTCTGCCTTATTTATGACTGGATTGTATGGCTTGTCTACCATCGCAAAAATCCAAACAGGGAGTCTGTCAGAAGTTAAAAAGTCCTCTGGTAGAGGACAAACGAGTTATTTTCTTATTCCGAGTTTCTCGATCAATTGGCGGTAGCCGTTAAGGTTGTGTTTCTGGAGGTAGTTCAATAAACGTTTGCGCTTACCTACCAGTTGCATAAGCCCGCGATGCGTGGAGAAATCTTTTTTGTTGTCTTGTAAATGACCTGAGATTTGAGAGATGCGCTCTGTCAACAAAGCGATCTGGCCTTCAATCGATCCGGTGTTGCTTTCTTTACCACCGAAATCAGCGAAAATGGTTGATTTTTTTTCTTTCGTTAATGGCATCTTTAATTTTTTTAATAATTCATCCGATTATACCCGATTATTATGGCGGCAAAGGTAAGGTTTGTAGGCTTATTGACAAAGCTTTTATTGCAGGTGATTGGTATCGAAACGAGAACTGCTTAATTGTCTCTCCAGTAATAGGCCGTTTTTCCTTCGGCACTAGTTTGCCGCAAGACCATTTCAGTCCCGGTGATCCTTAGAATCTTGAAATTCTGCATCTGACCCTTTAAAATGATGGCGAGAAGGTGGTTTCGTTTATTGTAATTCCATGAACCTGCGACGGGAGAATCTGAGGTCAAAATGACTGTCCCATTTTGAAGAAATTGGAAGGTCGAGGGAGATTCTGCCGGTTCTATAAATTTAACTGACGAATCCAATCTGGAGGTAATATTCCAGGTATAACAAAGTAGCGGTACGATCTCTTTCTTTTTAAAATGTTCGTTGGACTGACTCCGTAAGTAACCCGGAAGGGAAATAACCAATATTAGTAACTGTATTTCGTGACGTTTCATAATTCAAAGATTGATAAACAGTGGATGCATTCGCAACCGGCTTTGCATAAATCGAAAATTAACAATTCTCAATTCAAGTTCTCGTCTTCACTTCATACACGGGTTCTAAGTATGACTTAATTGCAATATGATCTATTTTTGCTTATGGAATTCTCGCAGGATACGAAGAATATTTTAAACCTCCACTTACCAACAGATCCCCGGTGGGTGAACCTTGCTGAAAAATCTTTAGAAGATATTTTGACCGACCATGCATATTGCGAACAGAAGGCGGCAACTTCCTGCATCTCCATTATTCAACGCTATAGTGACAGGGAAAAGATCGTAGATGAGTTATCCCCGATTGTTACCGAGGAATGGGGGCATTTCCGTTTGGTACTTGCTGAACTTCAAAAGAGAAACTTAAGATTGGGAAAGCAACGGAAAGATGAGTATGTAAACGAATTATTGAAATTTGAAATCAAGGGAGGTAGTGAACAGGATAGGATGTTGGATAAATTGCTTATTTGTGCATTGATCGAGGCGAGAAGTTGTGAACGTTTTAAACTACTGAGTGAAGGATTGAATGATGAGTACCTGCGAAATTTTTATCGCCGGTTTATGGAAAGTGAGGCAGGTCACTATACATTATTTATTGAATTAGCGGAAACTTATGTAGACAAAACAAGCGTCCGCAAGCGCTGGAAGCAATGGCTGGAACATGAGGCTAAAATACTCAACCAATTAACTCCACGTGGAGATCGTATGCATTGAATTGCCATAAAATATTTTCTTATGGAAAATTCGGAACTTGAACTATTAAAAGATAAATGCCTTCTGTACACTCAATTTATCATTCAAAAATTATCCACCTCGCCTGAATCCATTAAAGGTCTTGAAAATACTTATCGGCAAATCCAAAAAGCCTACGAAGGCAAAAAAATAGAACCGTTAAAAAAACTGAGTGCCGAGATTGACGAACAACTATTCAAAGAAATGCCCTTGTCGATGGCCATCGAATTCAGAAATCTAATAAAAGAAAAATTGAACATCAACTATGAATTCATTGGGGAAGCGCATGCAAAAATGCTGCAACGGATAATAGAAAGAAAAGAAATTGAAAATGATGAGCAGTACAAACTCGTGCTTAGCCGTGTAGATCAAATATTCGCTGACGCTGACAAATCCGAAGAATTGAAAAGCCTGAATAAATTGATCAGCAATTATGAAAGCAAATTTTGAACTCACGGACGCAGGCGGCTCAATAGCTAATATATTTCTCTTGCGCCATCCCCGATTTCTGAAGCAAACACCGAAGGGCCATATCCAATTTTGCTTTCATAGAACTCTGTTATTTTACGTGCAAAATCATCCAATTGCTCCTTCGGTATAAGAGCGATGGCGCACCCGCCAAAACCCGCACCTGTCATCCTTGCACCAATACAGCCTTCATACATTTTGCAAAAGTCCACGATCGTATCCAGTTCGATGCCTGATACCTCGTAAAGTTCTTTTAATGATTGATGTGACGCATACATCAGGTGTCCAAATTCATCAAGTTTGCCTTCTTTCAATACCCGGGCTGCCTCGTATACCCTGAAATTTTCCGAAATTACATGAAGCCCTCTTTTTTCCAGTACCGGGTCATTGATGAGGTGTCGATGGGATTGAAAGACTGAAAGAGATACGTCACATAAATTCTTCGCTTCGATTTCCTTTTTTAGCCGTTTCAATATTTCTCCACATTCGGCAAAACGTTCATTGTACTTGGAGTCGGTCAGCTTTCTCGCCTTGTTTGTATTGATCACTGCTAACATGTAATCTTTTGTTTCGAATGGCAACAATTCGTAATCGAGCGTATCGCAATTCAATAAAATAGCTTTGTGGATCTCACCAAAAGTAACAGCAAATTGATCCATAATGCCACAATTCATTCCAATGAATTCATTCTCTACGTTCTTTGAAAGCACAGCAATATCAAGGCGAGGAATATCTAATCGAAATAACTTATTTAAGGCATATGCGGTTAAGACTTCAATGGATGCAGAGGATGAAAGACCAGCGCCAATAGGTAAGTTGCCATAAAACAACATGTCCATGCCCGAAAGAATATGGCCCTGCCTGGCGATGAAGTCAATAATTCCCAGGGGATAATTAAACCATTCCTTACCTGTCCTGGAGTAGGAATCCTGCAAACGCAGTTCAGCCGTCTCAGGAAAATTCAAACATTGAAAGCGAAGTATTTTATCGGTATTCTTCGATATGGCAAGGAAAGTACCAAGACTGATTGCACAAGGCATCACTTTGCCGCCATTGTAGTCGATGTGCTCGCCAATTAGATTTACTCTTCCGGGACTAAAGAAAATATGTTCAGCATTTTTTTGAAAACGATTTTGAAATTCTTCTTTTATATCAACCATTGTATTTTATATTCGTAATTATGGAAAAAGCCGGTCAATTTTGTTTTACACATCCTTCTGGCAAAGATGTTTATTTGTTCAGGTTGCGCAATATAAACAAAACTGAAGTTTTAATTACCAACTATGGAGCGATCCTGATGGCTTATAAAATTGCGATGCCCGATAATATAGTGAATGATATCGTCCTGGGATTTGATAATGTACACGATTATTTAACTGCTGATTATCTCAAACCCTATCCATTCATGGGTGCAGCAATTGGTCGTTATGCCAACAGGATTAAAGATGCATCATTTAAAATCGATGATAAGGAATTCCATGTTTCAAAAAATTGGGGAAATGATCAACTGCATGGCGGCCTAGAAGGATTTGATAAAAAGGTCTGGGACCTGGTCTCATTTGATGAAAAATGCAACATTCTCCAGATGAAATATTCCAGCCCTGACGGTGAAGAAGGTTTTCCGGGCAAATTGGACGTATCTATTTGCTTTGAATTAAATGATGAAAATGATCTTATCTACGAATATACCGCAACGTGCGATCAACCAACTGCCGTAAACCTGTCTTACCATACTTATTTTAATTTGAATAATGGAAAAGGAAAAATCATCAACGAGGAAATAAAAATCCATGCCGATAAGATCCTTGAACAAGACAGTGCGCTTGTGCCAACAGGAAATTATATCGACGTTGCCGGAACGAAATATGATTTTAACGATTTTCATTCCATAGGCGATCGACTCGGCGATGGATATGATCAAAGCTTTGTGAGCGATAAAAAGGAAAACCAGCTTTCAATTATTGCTGAAGCTATTTCGAAAACTTCGGGGTTGAAGTTGCAGGTATTAACCACTGATCCAGTTGTTCATTTTTACACGGCGCAGGGCTTGCCCGCTTTAAAGGGAAAAAATAATACAGTATATGGCCCTTATTCGGGTTTTTGTCTTGAAACGCAGAAGCATCCAAATGCGATCAACATTCCAGGGTTTCCCAATACTGTTTTAAGACCGGGTGAAAAGTATTTTCAAAAAAATGTTTATAAAGTAGTCATTTAGGAGGCTCTACTTGCTTTTTAGTCTCACAGGAGCCATAAATTTTTGCAAAAAAACTTTCAAGGCCATATTTTCTTCTTATAGATTCAGCAACTATGACACCCAGGATAAATCCCAGAACAAGAAAAATAATCGCAAGAGAGATGTTTGCATTTTTAGTATAAATAAAAATCGCTATTGCCCCGAACAAAATAAACGAAGCGCCAAAAGCCTGTAGCCGAAACAATGCTTTTATCAGCCATTCAAAAATTTTCATGATTAAAATGATTAATTTCTTCTTCCAAATCAAGGAAGGAATGCCTGCTTTTTAGTGCTATTGCCTTTTCAAGATGGATCTTTAAAAATTGCCTGTGAGCAGATGTTTCAGGTTGAAAAGCCTTATGCTTTTTCGCAACGACTATGGCCCTGACCTCTTCCATGATTTTTCTCGACTCTTCATCAATACAGGTGTCCGCAAATTTCTCCAGAACAAACGTGGTTGCCATATAATTAGGATGAGCGAGGTCGGCATCATAAAAACGATAATCTCTCAACACATCGATGACCAGTTCATAGGCAGGAAAATAGTACAAATTACTATGTTGATTTATCAGGCGATAAACCGCTTCTATCAGCCTTGCTTTGCTACGATTATTACTAACAACTCCATCGCGGATATGCCGAACCGGGCTAACTGTAAGAATAATATTCAGTGCAGGATTAAAATGAAAAAGCTGTTGAAAAGTTTCCCCCAGTTCAGAAACAATTTCGTCAATGGTCATCAAGTGCTTGTCAAACCATTGTGCGGGCGCCCGATGACAATTGGCTACACCAAAACCCGTGATTGAATTGGCAAGTTCAGTAAGTTGATATGAAAATGATGATCCCAGCGTTACAATCACCCAATCCGCTTTCTCCAAAAAAACGTGAGCCTTTTGAGTTGACTCATTCACTGACTGAAGTCCTTCTGATAAGTCAACACGGGAAAATCTACTATGATGTGCCCAACTATGCCAGACACCGTTGAGCTGAAAAAAATCTTTATCGGTGTATTTCTTATTTTGAATGTATGACTTTAAACTTTGCGCAACGCTATGTGGATCGAATAGAATTCCGCTTGGGTTTTGCAAAACTGAAAATTTCAATTCCGCCATCCCATTGCCGATATGTTCGGTAAAACAGGAGCCTGTCAATAAAATTTTATCCTGGTAGTTGATCTGCTTCGGTAGTTTTTGCAGATCAATATTTATCATAAAATTCACGGGCAAAGGTTTTCAAACTGAAATATCCTAAATAAAAACACTGGATGCGATTTCCAGGCTTTCTTCCAGGGCGTCTTCGTTCAAGCCATGCAATAAATTTTTGTCTTTGAAGTAACCGATCATTCGTTCGGTATTCATATTACCAATTAGTTCATCATTCGCCATAGGACAACCGCCAATTCCCTTAAGTGCTCCATCAAATCTTTTACAACCGGCGTTCATTGCAGCCTCCAGCTTTTCTCTCCAATTTTCCGGCCCTGAATGCAGGTGAACACCGATTTCGATTTCCGGCAGCAGGTCAATAAGATATTTTGCCATCGAATATACCTGCTGCGGTTTTGCTACCCCCACCGTATCGGCGAGAGAGACAATCTTAACATCAAGGTCTATAATTTTATTTACCCAATCATACACGATTTGCTCAGAATATTGATCACCGTAAGGGTTTCCGAATCCCATTGACATATAAATAACCAGTTGCTTGCCAGATTTAGCGCAGATATTCTGAATTTCTTCCAGCCTCTTTAATGCTTCGCTGATAGAAGAATTTGCATTACGTTCCTGAAATGTTTCTGAAACTGAAAAAGGGAAGCCGAGATAACTAATTTCGTCAAAGAAACTAGCCTCTTTCACACCGCGAACATTAGCAATTATTGCTAAAAGTTTAGAACTACTACCAGAGAGTTTCAACCCTTTGACTACATCCTTTGTGTCGCTCATCTGCGGGATAGCTTTTGGAGAAACAAAGCTTCCAAAATCAATCGTATCAAACCCGACCTGCAATAGTGAATTAATGTATTCTATTTTTTTTCCGGTAGGAATAAGAGTTTTCCAACCTTGCATCGCGTCACGTGAACATTCGATAAGTTTAATTCTGCCGCCAATCATCTCGCAAAGTTAATAAGATAGGGGCTTTCAACTCGTATCAGATCCGATTTGCAGTTTCTACAAATCGATATTTCGCAAAACGGATTTTACAGATGTTTCTGAAGAAAAAAATCATGTGCAGCTTGCGGGCTTGATGATGAACGCAGGTATTATTGTTCCGGAAAGCAAAACAAATAAGAGGAATGGATGTCTAATTCGCCTGTCGTGGATGAGCACATATCCTGATCATAAAAAATGTGTTTGGTATTGGTTGGATCGTTTGGTAAAACAAATCCCGGAAGTATTACCTAAATTATTTTTTCATTCTTTGCTTCATTACTTCGTAAACGATCATGCCTGTCGCTACTCCTACGTTCAACGATTCAAACTCGCCCGTCATAGGGATTTTGAATTTCTCATCACTGATCTTGATCAATGCAGGGTAAATGCCTTTTTCTTCATTGCCCATTATGATCGCGCAAGGCTCTCTGAAATTGCAGTCAAAGACGTTTTTCGACGATTTCATTTCGCTTGCAAAGACCTTAATACCGTTTAAATGCAACTCATCCACGGCCTTCATTAAACTATTAACTCTACACACAAGAATCTCTTCCAATGCGCCTGCCGATGTAAGGATGGCATCTTCGTGCAGGGCACCTACCCCTTTATCCGGAATGATCAATGCATGTACGCCGCAGCAATAAGCAGTACGGGCAATACCTCCAATATTCCTTATATCAGTAATTCCATCCAACAAAAGAAATAAGGGAGTCTCCCCTTTTTCAACTACATGAGAAATCACTTCCTGGAGTTCATAGTAATGAACCCTTGATATTACAGCCACAACTCCATCGTGACTCCCAATATTAAACCCGTTCAATTTTTCAATGGGAACTTTATTTATAGGAACCGAATGCTCCGCAGCCAGCAGCTTGATGTCCTCTATAAGTTTGCCATGGATATTATTTTGCAAATAGATACGGTCGAGTGGCTTTCCCGATTCTATAGCTGATTTCACAGCATCCCTGCCAATAATAAGAGAGTTTTTTTTAGGCCTGTGCTGCCGTCGAAAATTTTTCACTTCTCAAAAATATGCCTCAACGACGTTGATGCCAAACGAAACGAAGCAGGTCATCTATTTTAGTCCAAAAGCCTTTTTTACTTTGTCGATGTAGTCCAGTTTTTCCCAGGTAAATAGTTCCACTTTTTTCTTTATTTGTTTGCCTTCCGGTGTTTTAAAGGTTTTTTCAATGACTTCAGGCTTGCGACCCATATGTCCGTATGCCGCAGTTTCGCTGTAGATCGGATTGCGCAGCTTCAGACGTTGCTCAATAAAGTAAG
>DASXOT010000553.1:0-3261 GCA_036494065.1 Chitinophagaceae bacterium | reverse complement strand
CTGGGGTGATAACCGCTTTTCACCAGTTCACCGATAGCTTTTGCTTCACTTAATTCCGCCACCATTCCGCTCAGCGGATCACCTGCTCCATTTACCCAGCCATCGTGATGATTGCCGCGGATCACCCATTCATCCGGTGACTCACTGCCGGGAATTTTTGCGATCACATCATACAATTGTTTTTGATCCCAGTTAAATTCAAGTTTCAAATGCACTTTATCTTTACTCGGACCAAGATGATAAGTGATGGGCAACGCACCCCGCCATCCCGCGGGCACCGGCTCACCGCCCAATGATTGTAATAAAGGCAAAGCATCTTCGTAAGAGATCGGAATTACCGGTATTTTCATAATTGTTTCCGCATCTTTTATGTCAAGGCGCTTCGCATCTTTGGTAGCGCCGTAGTCGGGCGTCAATGGATCACCTGGTCGCACAGGCATGTCCATTACAGATCCGCGTTGAACTGCGTCGGCACGACGGAATGGACCCACTGGATAAACGTCGCCCTGCGCATAACCATCATCGGCGGGATCAGAATAAATAATGCATCCTATAGCGCCATGTTCATAAGCCACCTTTGGTTTTATGCCACGCCAGGAACCACCATATTTGGCGATCACGATCTTTCCCTTTACATCTATACCCAATCTTTCCAGTTCTTCATAATCGGCCGGCACGCCACGATTCACAAACACGAGTTCAGCAGTTACATCACCATCTGCACTATAGGCGTTGTAACTGGGTAATTGTTCTGATTTTTGTCCTGAAGTTTTATCCTCTGCCAATGTAGGCTCTTGCAATTTTGCCTTGTAGGATTTATTACCTACCAGCTCTAATATTCTTGTTTTTGGTGTAGGAAATAACGGCCAGTAAGATTCAATTTCAACCTGCCATCCCCATGACCGGAGTAGGTTCGCTATGTATTCTGCATTGGTTTTATCCTGTGGACTGCCGACGTTGTGGGGATGCGAACTTAAAAATTTCATCCATTCATCCTGATCCTTTGCCACCAGCTTTGAGTCAAATTGTTTTTCCCAATCCAATTGTTTAGCAGCATTCGCATCGGTGAAACCCATAACTTTTTGTGCATTCAACCCAGGGATCGATAAAAGAAAGATCGAAGAAATAAAGAATAGTTTTCGCATGATTAATGATTTTTAACTAAGAGATAAGGAGCCGGAACGAATAAAAGAGATGATATTTTTTCCCTTTTATCATCTACTCCTACTTTAGTCTATTATTGGCGAACTTAAGAAATAATTTGCGGGTCATCGGCCTAAGTGCCAATTGCTAAACACTTTTAATGAAAGAGTTTTCCGATTGGACTAAACCCTCCAATTCTCCACATTGTGCCTGTAACAGTAAAATCAATTCCCTTCACCTTCGTAGTAAAAACAAAACAGTTTCGCCCGGTAAAAGTTATTGTTACATGTAAAGGGACGTTGTTTAATGGACTCCACTTATGCAACGAATCCGTGATCGATGTTTTCAAAGTCCTCAGTTCATATTCGCAATCATTTAACCAGGTTATTTTGTTTACAATGATATCATGGGTTCTTTCTTCCGTCTCGATCTGCATAGAGTCGGTCCTTTGAATAAAGCATTTTCCAATTTGTGAATCTTTCGCTTTAATATAGAAATTACCCGTCCTAAACTGCCTGCACCCCTTATTGGTAGAGTTTTCTGCACACGATAATAGCAGGGAAAATGAAAGAATCGGCAAAAGAAGCATCCGCATTGTAAACAAACCTAAAGATTTTTAACCCCTAATTAGTTCAGTTTTTTCACGGTTTTACCAGGCCAGTCCCTTGCATAATCCGCAAAATATTGTAAATTCGAGGTTTCTTTATCCTTCCCAACTATTCTACGAACTCCATCCCTGTATCTCTATTGAACAAGCCTTATTTTATTATAAGCTGTTAAATAACCGTTATGACTCCCGAGTTAAAGATCGCCTGTGAAGTAATTTTCCAGGAACACAAAGTATCCGCTCAACCTTTAAAATGGGGCAAAGACGCCTTTCGCGGACGCATTTCATTTGGGCTATCTGAAATAGCTAAAGAAACTCTTGTAAAAAAACACATCATTCTGCTTCCTGGTAAATCCAAGAAAGTATTTACCCAGCTAAATCCTGATGTAGCTGCAGCCGGAAGTTTTGAAGAAGCTGAGAAGATGATCGTCAACAAAGAGTCCGGACTCGTTACCACCGCTACTTATGATGCGAAAGCCTATATGTCTAATCACGTCTACGGCCATTCTGCAAAACCTATTGTGAAGCGCGTTGAAATTGTGAAGCCAACACCAACAGCAGAAATCCCAGAGAAAAAAATTGTCCCTTTACACACAACCAACGCAAGCGCCATATTAGCTGATACCCCTGTTATAAAATGGTACATGAAACCATTGTACCTGTATGTAGTTTGGCCCATCCTCGGTGCAGCAGCCGGTGTGTTACTGTCTTTCCTGTTGAATTATGCCTTCACGGAATTGTTGGGGCATGCGAAGTAAATCGCAGTGATTGTAAGCTTTCCAGCATGTCGAGACCTTTTCTAATTTCCTGTGTTCCTTTAAATGGAGCTTCATGGCATTAGCTTATTTTGAGATTTTGTTCCGATATTTATCGGGATGGAAATTTTGAAATTAAATCTCCCAATTTCCCAATTCTTCTTTTCCCAATTGATAGTGCTATATAAATAAATTATTTTCACAGTATGCACGCACTCACTTTTGCAGGTAAGAATAATATCGAGTTTGCTACAGTCGTTGATCCTGTTATACTTCAACCATCTGACGTCATTGTCAAAATCACTATGGCTGGAATATGTGGTTCTGATTTGCATGTTTACCATGGCCGTGAGGCGGGTCTGGATATAGGGACGGTAATGGGACACGAATTCACGGGTGTTGTAGAAGAAGCAGGTAAGGATGTAAAAAGATTTAAAAAGGGCGCGAGGGTGCTCAGTCCGTTTACAACTTCATGTGGTGAATGTTTTTACTGTCGTATCGGATTAACTTGTCGTTGTGAAAACGGCAGCTTGTTCGGTTGGGTACAAAATGGCCATGGTCTTCATGGAGCGCAGGCTAATTATATCCGTGTACCGATGGCAGACAACACCCTTCTTCCTGTAAGTGCTGACCTTAATGAAAAGAAGGCTCTGTTATTGGGAGATGTTTTTTCTACTGGTTATTTCTGTGCTGATAACGCGGAGATAAAATCCGGGTCTACTTATGTGGTAATTGGTTGCGGACCGGTTGGACTCA
>DASXOT010000552.1:0-3061 GCA_036494065.1 Chitinophagaceae bacterium | reverse complement strand
CAAAGACCTACGGAAAAAGAATTTGCGGATTGCTGCAATGAATTCTGGTGGGTGAGCACATATGTTGCTAAAGGCCTTTGCCGGGATGAGATTATCTATGCTAAATACATGCTGGAAGTGACGGTGCGTGAGATGTTTCTTAAAATTATTGAATGGTATATAGGCATAAAGAAGAATTTTTCAGGATCTTTTGGTATTCATGGGCGCAACATAAAGAGCCACATTCCCGTTGATCTTTATCAAAAAATACTTTTAACTTATCCCGCTAGCAATACGGAGAGTATTTGGAAATCAATTTTTATAATGACAGAATTATTTGATGATCTCGCTCAAAAGATTTCTGTGCAAATGAATTTTCGATATAACTATGATGAGGGGAAAAATGTAAGACAGTATCTGCATGCCATTTATACGTTAGGGAAATAGGCCTATTTTTACAATTTTCATTCTTTTGTCAACCCGATTCAACTTTTATTTGCCATTAGAGAATTAAAAGGATATAATCAATAAGTCCTAATTTCATTCCTATAACTTCCATGAATGAAACTCCTCTGCTCCTTTCTTTTTAGTGTCCTCACTTGTTTTTTATTTTCCTGCACAAACAAAAAAACAGAGAGTTATAGCGGTTGGGAAGTGGTGCATGGGAATAGTGAAGGGAATCATTATTCTTCGCTCACACAGGTAGATACCGCGAACGTACAGCAACTCCGGCTTGCGTGGGAGTTTCACACAGGCGACGGCGATACGACTGCCCATTCACAAATTCAATGTAACCCCATCATAATAAAGGGTGTCATGTATTGCACTTCGCCGCAATTGAAATTATTTGCTATTGATGCTGCGACAGGAAAACAAAAATGGGTCTATACTCCTTTTGACAGCATTCCCGGTGCCCTTAAACAGACGCATTTTGTGATGAACAATAATCGCGGGGTCACCTATTGGACTAATGGTACTGATGAAAGAATATTTTACGTGGCAGATGCTTTTCTGGAGGCGATCGACGCTAACACCGGAAAATTAATTCAAAGTTTTGGTGACAATGGACGAGTCGATTTGCATGATGGCTTAGAAATGGAAGGTGTGAAAAGTTTGTTTGTAACGGCCACTTCTCCCCCTTCGGTTTATAAAAATCTTATTATCACGGGAACGCGTGTTTCGGAGGCAATGGATGCCGCGCCTGGCGATATTCGCGCTTACGACGCGATAACAGGAAAAATTGCGTGGCAATTTCATACGATTCCACATACTGGTGAACTGGGTAACGAAACCTGGGAAGATCGCAACGCCTGGCAAAAAATTGGTGGGGCCAACAACTGGATGGGCATGACCATTGATCAGCAGCGAGGCATCGCTTACATCCCACTCGGATCATCTTCGATGGATTTCTATGGAGGCAAACGAAGGGGATCGAATCTTTTTGCTGATTGTTTACTGGCACTCGATGCTGCGACAGGAAAATATCTTTGGCATTTTCAGTATATCCATCATGATATCTGGGATTGGGATCCACCTTGCGCGCCGGTATTATTCAGTGTTACACATAATGGCAAAAAGATTGATGCCGTTGCTCAAACTACGAAGACTGGTTTTGTCTTTTTATTTGATCGGGAAACCGGCGTGCCATTGTTTCCAATTGATGAAACACCGGTTGACACAATTACAGAGTTAGCCGGGGAGAGGATCTGGCCTACGCAGCCCATTCCACAAAAGCCGGCTCCATTCGTGCGGCAATCATTTACCGAAAAGGACCTGAACCCTTATTTAAGCAAGGAAGAATTTGATAGCGCCAGGAAACAGCTACAGGGATATCACACAGGAAAAATGTTCACACCTCAATCTAAAGAGGGCACAATCATTTTTCCCGGTTTTGACGGCGGTGGTGAATGGGGAGGCTCTGCTGTTGATCCTCAAACGGGGGTTCTTTATGTGAACGCTAACCAAATGGCGTGGATATTAAAGATGTTTGATATCGATCCGGCAAAAAGTGGCGAGACTGTCGGGCAAGCGGGACTTCGGTTATATCAGCAGAATTGCATGAGTTGTCATGGCCCGGATCGCAAAGGAAGTGGTAATTATCCTTCCATACTGGGTATAGAAAGCCGATACGATCCCCGCAGCTTTGTTGAATTCATAAATACTGGAAGGCGAATGATGCCGGCATTCAAACATTTGAGCCAGGAAGATAAAGATGCAATTGCCGGCTATGTATTGAATTTGCAAAAAGAGCAACAAAAAAAATATTCCGGGCATTTGTCTCCCCTGGATTCATTTAGAAAAGTTCCTTATCAAATTTCAGGCTATAATAAATTTTTAACAAAAAGCGGTTTACCAGCGCTAGCCCCTCCATGGGGAACCATAAGCGCTATTGACCTAAACTCGGGCGATTACCTGTGGCAGACGGCGCTAGGTGAAGACATGATCTTCAAAGCAAAAGGCGTGAAGGAGGAGACCGGAACAGAAAATTACGGTGGCCCCGTTATTACTAAGAGCGGTCTTCTATTTATTGCGGCGACGAAAGATGAAGAGTTCCGCGCATTCAACAAGAGGACAGGAAAATTGCTTTGGGAAACGCATTTGCCGGCTGCAGGTTTTGCGACGCCGGCAACCTATGAAGTTCATGGCAGGCAATTCATAGTTATTGCATGTGGCGGCGGTAAATTGGGCGCGAGGAGCGGTGATAGCTATGTGGCATTTTCTTTACCCGATTCTAAATAGATATTTCACTATTCTTTCGGCGATGTTGTGAATGGTGAATGATCAATCGGCAATCAGGTATCAACTAAGATTCTCTTACAAATGTTTTTTATATTCCGGGCAACGAAATTGTTGAGTTAGTCATTTATCTTAATGATAGGGCACGCGTAACCAGGAATTTTTGTCTGCGCGCTATTCCATTTTTCTCTATTACGAATATGACTGGACAAGGCACTCCGAGTGATGAGGTCATTCGCGATTTTCTTTCTGGTGGTGCTACGCTCCTATGGACAAAATGATCGAATTGAGAAACAACTTATTAAAAAAATGCGCATGCAAAAACTTCTCCTTTACGCAATTATTT
>DASXOT010000551.1:0-3008 GCA_036494065.1 Chitinophagaceae bacterium | reverse complement strand
GGGGATTTTTGTTCAGACCACTCATTTCTACGTTGCCTGTTCAATCTGTAAGAGTTAAGGATAGCAAAGCTGTTCAATCCCGTTTTCTCTATGATATAGGCGCCGGCTTATGCATGATGCTTTCAACTGATTTTATTGAAGACAGCATGTTCCTCTACAAAAAAAGAAAGTTCTTCACCAAACAAGCTGAGGGTCCGGGAGGAAGGATCAATATGAAAGTGACTGTAATAAAGGAGGTGAAACTGGGTCCCTACCGGTTCCGAAACGTTCCCGTATATGTGTTCAAGGACGAATATAATATTACCTCTTATCCATTCCTGGGAGGGCTCATCGGAAATGATATTTTGCGAAGGTTTAATTGCATCATCAACTATGAACGAAGAGATTTTTACCTAACGCCAAATTCTCACTTCCTTGAGCCTTTTGACTATTCGTATTCCGGCATCGAGTTATATTTTGTGAATGGCCAGGTAATCGTCGGCGATGTCGCTGCGGGGTCACCAGGAGAGGCCGCCGGTTTAAAAGAAGGAGATGAAGTAGTGGCAATTAATAAAGTTTTCGGCAACAATCTCAGTCTATTAAAAACTGCCTTGCAAAACGCCAGTAATAAAGTAAAAATAATAATAAAAAGAAATGGGGAATTGCAGGATATCGAATTTAAAGTTCGATCAATTCTGTAGCGCTTGCTTCCAAAATATTCACGCCATAGCGGCATTGCTTGAGGGTCAGCATCGTAACCATTGCTTATTGTCTTCTTTCCTACCTTTACAAACTTTTTCATCATCTTATTGTTGTTTCTGATATGATACAATTTGAAAAATTTACATTAGAAAATGGGCTAAGGATTATTGTCCATAAAGATAACTCTACGCCTTTGGCGGTGGTAAATGTGATGTATGATGTGGGTGCCAGGGATGAGAATCCAGAAAGAACCGGTTTTGCTCATTTATTTGAACATCTGATGTTTGGAGGTTCATTACACATTGAGAATTATGATGAGCCTTTGCAGATGGCTGGTGGAGAAAATAATGCTTACACAACAAATGATCTGACAAATTATTACATACAACTTCCTGTTGAAAATATCGAAACTGCATTCTGGCTGGAAAGTGACAGGATGCTTTCTCTCGCTTTCAGTGAAAAAAGCCTGGATGTGCAACGAAAAGTTGTGTGCGAAGAATTTAAGGAGCACTACATCAACAAACCTTATGGCGATGCCTGGCATAAGATGAGAGAGTTAGCTTACAAAACACATCCCTACCGCTGGATGACCATAGGTAGAGAATTGTCGCATGTGGAAAAAGCCAGGCTGGAGGATGTCAAAAATTTCTTCTTCAAGTTCTATCGCCCCACAAATGCTATCCTGGTCGCTGCCGGCAACATTACAACTGAGCAGGTAAAACAACTAGCTGAAAAATGGTTTGGAGATATTCCTGCGGGTGAGAAATATGAACGCAAACTTCCGCAGGAGCCACAACAAAAAGAAGCAAGAAAAATGGAAGTAAAGGCTGATGTACCCCTGGATGCTTTTTTCAAAACCTGGCACATTGCATCAAGATTGGACAGACGATACTATATCATGGATCTTATCACAGATATCTTAAGCGGTGGCGGATCTTCCAGGCTGTACCATTCCCTGGTCAAAGAAAAAAAGCTATTCAGCAACATTGAATGCTACCATTTCGGCAGCATCGACAACGGCTTGCTCGCTATTGAAGGAAAATTGGTAAAAGGTATTAAGATGGAAGATGCAGAAAAAGCTGTCGACGAAGAGCTGGAAAAAATAAAAAACGAACTGGTTAGCGAAACCGAATTGCAGAAAGTAAAAAATAAAACTGAGAGTACCATCGCATTTGAAGACATGACAGTAATGAACCGTGCTAATAGTCTTGCCTTTTATGAGCTGTTGGGAGATGCTGAGTTAATGAACCAGGAATTGGAAAAATATAACTCAATAACTGCAGAAGATATTTTACAAGAGTCAAAGAATATCTTCAGGCATGAAAACAGCAATACATTATATTATTATTCAAACAACTGAAAGTGATTACAACAGAAAGGAACGGCATTGACAGATCCATTGCCCCGGAAATAGTAGATGCCGTAGATTTTAATTTACAGCTAAAGCCTTATAAAAAATATATTCTCAAAAATGGAGTTGAGGTGTATTCTGTAGACGCAGGTGCAGAAGAGGTAATGATGGTGGAATGGGTCTATTTTGCTGGTGATTGTTATGAGGAGAAAAATTTAGTTGCCGCTGCTACAAATTTTATGTTGAAGAATGGAACTTCTTCGAAAAACGCATTTCAGATAAATGAACACTTTGAATATTATGGCGCTTTTTTGAACAGGGCCGCTTATAATGAAACGTCAACCATTACACTCCACACACTTTCAAAGCATCTTTCTGAACTTTTACCTGTGGTAAGGGAAATATTGACGGACTCAATTTTCAGTGACCAGGAATTGACCACCTACAAAAAGATCATGCAGCAAAGGTTGTCGGTTAACTTATTAAAATCAGATTTTGTTGCTCACAGGCTTATCGATGCTTATCTCTACGGAGAACAACATCCTTATGGAAAGTTTAGCCGCTTCGAAGACTATGAAGCTTTGACGACGGAACAGTTGGTCAAATTTTATAAAAAATATTACCGGCAGGGAAAATTTATCATTTTCATTGCAGGCAGGCTTCCAAAAAACACGGAAGAGCTGCTTAATGAGAACTTCGGCGATCTCGGCAATCAGAAAATTCAACCTGTTGATTTTTTGACAGGCCCTTCTTTAGAAAAAAAACAAAGGATTACCAATGATCCTAACGGCGTCCAGGGTTCTATTCGAATTGCCCGGCATTTCCCCAATCGGCATCATCCCGATTTTTTGAAAGTGCAGGTTTTAAATAGCCTATTGGGCGGATTCTTCGGGTCACGTCTCATGAGCAATATAAGGGAAGAAAAGGGATATACTTACGGCATTCATAGTTATCTTCAGAATCATATTCAGCAATC
>DASXOT010000550.1:0-7183 GCA_036494065.1 Chitinophagaceae bacterium | reverse complement strand
ATGATAGATTACTTCCATCATGGCAGCCAGGTCACTTTGCTTTTGAAATTCTCCCGGATTGACATTTACCAAAGCGAGTAACTCATCCGTGTTGACAAGGTTAAAATTACCTGCCAGTGCAAGATTACGCGCCGGTATTGTGTGTCTTTTAATAAATGGATGACAAAACTCGACATTATTTTTCCCCTGTGTACCGTAACGAAGATGACCCAACAACAACTCGCCCATGAATTTCAGATGTCCCTTCATCAAACCGGGATACTTCTTGATATCAGGGTTGAATTTTTCCAGTTCATTCACTTCTTCGCCAATCTGCCGGAACACATCTGAAATA
Organism: Chitinophagaceae bacterium; assembly: GCA_036494065.1. Lineage (GTDB taxonomy): Bacteria > Bacteroidota > Bacteroidia > Chitinophagales > Chitinophagaceae > VBAU01. Next base: position 6,849 of record DASXOT010000550.1, on the reverse strand, counting down.
GCCTGTGGAGCAACGCTTCTAATACGATGTAAAAATGGGTAGCCGGGCTCTACATTCATTTTTACAGCTACAACACCAGCGCCATCCTGGCCGCGATTGTGTTGTTTTTCCATGAGAAGGTAAAGTTTATTCAAGCCCCAGGTTACGGTGCCATATTTCTGCTGATAGTAAGAAAAAGGCTTACGCAACCGAATAAATGCAAGACCGCATTCGTGTTTGATCGGGTCGCTCATGGAAAAAATTTCTTAAAAAGAAGCCGCAAAGTTACGTTATTACAGCGTTACAAAAAAGGAGAAAATGCTTCTTGAATTCATGAGCCATGCAAAGGCATTTCCGTCAAACTATGTGTATGACTGTGCGCCCGCTGCTCCTACTATTGGTTAATGAAGATTCGGGAGATGGTCTTGCTATTCAAACAAGCTTGTTGGGATTAACCACGATCTGTGGTAAACAGGAATACACAAAGATTAAAATGATTTTTGCACAACATACTTCTGGACATTAGGGCAACTTGCATTATAATCATCCGCAACCATGATATAATAAGTGGGCAAATGCACGGCCAACCATTTATCCATCACTTTTGCTTTTTTCTCTTCCAATGCTATTTGCGCAATTTTATTGTAATCGTCTTTAAGGTTCATACGATGAGGCTCCGTTCTCGATTTTAAATAAACTATTCTCACTCCTTTTTTGTTGCCTTGTGGATCGGTATAAACGGAAGGTTGCGAAATTTCTCCCACCTTCAATTTTCCAAGCGTGCTAATCACGTCTTTATCCAATTCGTCAATCGTTACATAAGTTGAGCCATCGCGATTGGTGAGAAAGGGTCCTGCAAATTTTGCTTGTTCATCTTCTGTATATTTCAATGCGGCCTGGTTAAAATTCATGGTGCCTGCAATGATCTTAGCACGAACCGAATCCAATTTGGCAATTGCCGCATTGGTTTCTTCATCGGTAATAGGAGGTATGCGAAGTATGTGGCGAATGATCGCTTCATCGCCATTCCTCTGCTCCATTTGAATAATATGATATCCAAACTTTGTCTTGATAACAGACGATATTTCCCCTTCCTTCAAACGAAATGCTGCCGCAATAAAAACAGGATCCCAGTTTTTATCCTTACGATTAAGCTCATATTCCCCGCCACGATCTTTACTTCCCGGGTCTTCCGAATGCAGTTTGGCTTGCTGTTCGAAAGTTGTTGTTTTTGATTCGATCATTTGCTTATAGTGGTTCAATTCATCGATGGCGTATTTCTCCAGGTCCCGTGATGCTTGCGGATACACTACAATTTGTCCCACCTCCAGCTCTGATTCATAAAATGGCAAACTATCCTTTGGTATGCGATCAAAAAACGTTTTCACTTCAGCCGGCGTGATCTTTACATTTTCTACGATCTTTTTTTGCTCGGCATCTGCAAGCTTTTTCTCCTTTACGGATTCGCGGGCATCTTCTTTAATTTGATAAATACTTTTTCCTGCAAGTTCTTCTACTGCTTTTTCCGTGCCATACGTCCGTACAAACTCACGAACGCGCAAATCCAGGTCAGCGTCTACCTCTTCATCGGTAACGGGCAGTGAATCTTTTTCTGCCTGTTGCATCAATACTTTTGAAAGAATCGCCTGGTCGAGGATCATGCATTCCGCATTCTCTGGTATTTCTGACCCCTGGCGTGCGTAATCAGCAATGGTGTTCTTAATGTCTGAATACAAAATAATCCTGTCACCAACGATGGCCGCTACTTTATCGGCAATAATTTTCTTGGCTTGTGTAACCTGCGTTTCCTGTTGCGCGAACAGAATAGAAAAAAGGAAAATGCCGGCAAAAAGCAGAAAATATTTTTTCATAACAAAAGGGATATTCTCAAAAGTATAAATGATCGATGCAGCGGTGGATAGTTGCCGGAATAATTAACAAAAGTTTCTGGGCGAAGAAGCGAAATACAGACTGGATGCTGAGTGCAGTAGCTGAATTGTGCCTTAATCCTACACCTTATACCTTACAACGTCCTCTTTATCTCTTCGATCTCATATGCTTCTACTACATCTCCCACTTTTATATCATTAAAGTTTTTGATGGTAAGACCGCATTCCATATTAGAAGGCACTTCCTTCACATCGTCTTTGAAACGTTTCAGCGAACCAAGCTCGGCGCTGGCACCTTCACCTGTAGGATATGTAACGATTCCATCACGGATCAGGCGGATCTTGGAGTCACGCTTTATTTTCCCGTCCATAACATAGCAACCGGCTACAGTGGCTTTGTCAAATTTGTACACTTCTCTTACTTCCACATTGGCGACAATCTTCTCTTGCATCTTTGGTTCGAGCATACCTTCCATCGCGCTCTTGATCTCATCGATAGCATTATAGATGATCGAGTAATGTCTTATCTGGATCGCTTCCTGGTCAGCCAGTCTTGAAGCCTGCAGCGAAGGCCGGACGTTGAACCCGATAATGATTGCATCGGAAGCATTGGCAAGCGTTACGTCACTTTCAGTTATTTGACCTACGGCTTTATGGATCACCTTGACAACAATTTCTTCTGTAGATAATTTTTGTAAAGAATCACTTAAAGCTTCAACTGATCCGTCCACATCACCTTTGATGATCACATTCAGTTCCTTGAAATTGCCAAGTGCAAGGCGACGGCCAATCTCATCCAAAGTGATATGTTTCTTGGTGCGGATACCTTGTTCGCGAAGTATTTGAGCTCTTTTATAGGCGATTTCTTTTGCTTCCGCTTCATCATCGAAGACCTTGAATTTTTCCCCTGCCTGCGGTGCGCCATTCAGACCTAGTATCAACGCCGGCGCTGAAGGTCCGGCTTCATCCATTTTCTTATTTCTTTCATTGAACATTGCCTTCACTCTTCCAAAATGCTGACCAGATACAACGATATCTCCCACCGACAATGTTCCATTCTGTACAAGTAAAGTAGCAACATATCCCCGACCTTTATCCAACGAAGCCTCGATAATGGTTCCATTAGCCTCACGATCCGGGTTTGCCTTTAATTCTAACAATTCTGCTTCCAACAATATCTTTTCAAGCAACTGATCAACATTTAATCCCTTCTTTGCTGATATTTCCTGGCTTTGATATTTACCGCCCCATTCTTCCACCAGCAAATTCATTTGTGAAAGTTGCTCATAAATTTTTTGCGCATTGGCGCCGTCTTTGTCAATCTTGTTGATAGCAAATATCATTGGGACACCTGCGGCCTGAGCATGGCTGATAGCTTCACGCGTTTGCGGCATCACTGCATCATCAGCCGCAATTACGATCACCGCAATATCCGTGATCTTGGCACCTCTGGCGCGCATGGCTGTAAACGCTTCGTGACCAGGTGTGTCAAGGAAAGTAATTTCTTTTCCATTTGGCAGTTCTACCTGGTAGGCGCCAATATGTTGGGTGATACCACCTGCTTCACCGGCAACCACATTCGCATTACGGATATAGTCAAGTAAAGATGTTTTTCCATGGTCCACATGACCCATGATAGTCACTATTGGTGATCTTGGATGCTGTTCGTCTTCATCATCATCATCCTCAGTCACCTCCTCCATCTCCATTTGCTTTTCCATATCAATGAACTCCACGTCATAGCCAAACTCACTTGCCACTAATTCAATTACCTCCGCATCCAGGCGTTGGTTAATAGATACCATGATGCCGAGACTCATACACTTGCTGATCACCTCAGCGAAGTTTACATCCATTAAGTTAGCCAGCTCACTTACACTTATAAATTCAGTTAACTGTAATTTATTATCATCTGTCGTTTCACCCATCGCATCCGCGATCTCCTGTCTTTTCTCGCGACGAAGTCTTGCCTTCAATCCCTTACCGCGATTGGCACCGCCTGATAACTTAGCCTGCGTTTCTCTTATCTTTTCCTGTATTTCCTTCTGATCAATTTCCTTGTCTTCTCTTCTTCTGTTATCTCTGCGTCCGGGAAAACCTCCCGTTCTGCGATCACCTGGTCGGTTGTCGCGGTTGAATTGACCCGGGCCCCTGTTTTGTCCATCTCTGCGATCCTTAAACAAATCATCACGTTTGACTTCTTTCTTCTCAATTGGGATACGCTTGCGTTTCCGTTTTTCTTCTTTCTTGGGTCTCGTTTCACTATCGACAGGTAACTCGATTTTTCCAAGGATCTTGGGTCCTTCTATTTTTTCTGCCTTAATATTTTCAATTACCGGAGGTTGTTCTTCTTCGGCTACAGGTTCCGCTTTCCGGGTCTCCTGTACCTCTTCTTTTACCTCGTCTTTCTTTCCTTTCTTTTTAGCCGCTGGTTTTACTTCCTCTGTCGGTTTCTCTTCTTCTTCTTTTTTCTTGATTCCTTTCTTTGGGCGCGTGGACGAATCAATCGCTGAGAGATCGATTTTATCCAACACTTTCGGTCCCTCTATTTCTGGTACTTCTACTTTTACTACTTCTTTCTCCTCCACTACAGGCGCCTCTTCCTTTACGGGTGCTACGGGAGCTTCTTCTTTCGGCTCTTCTTTTTTTGCTGGCTTCTTATCTTCTTTTTTGAAAAGGACTTCTTCCTCGTCTTTTTTCTTCTTGGCTTCTGCTACGGTTCCCTTGGGCAGGTCCACAAGATCGCTTTTTATTTTTGCGGCTTTATCCCCCTGAAACTCCTGTTGGAGGGCTCGGTACATTTCCTCCGTCAGTTTAGAGGTAGCTTTCAAATCGTTGAAACCCTTATTCTCTAAAAAGTCAATAAGGGTGTCCTGTCCAATGTTGAACTCTTTGGCTGCTCCTAATAACCTTGGTAATTTTAATTCTGCCATTCGTTTTATTTAGTCAACAGTCTTTTAGACTGTAAAATTTTTTTTAGTTGCGGGATTCTGATGCCCTGCATTCTCATCCTTTCTGAAATTCCTCCTCTAACACTTTTCTTATTTCGTTGATCGTCTCTTTTTCAAGATCCGTTCTACGCTCCAATTCTTCCGTAGTTAGGGTAAGAACGCTACGGGCTGTGTCACAACCAATGCGTTTTAATTCATCGATCACCCATCCTTCAATTTCGTCGCTAAATTCTTCGAGATCGATATCAAATTCCTCTACTTCCCCTTCATTGTCGCGATAAACATCAAGATCGTAACCGGTCAATTCACAAGCCAGCTTAATATTAACTCCGCGACGACCGATGGCTAATGAAACCTGGTCGGGTTTTAAATACACATCGGCATGTTTATTTTCAGCGTTCAACTCCATCGATGTTATTTTCGCAGGTGTCAATGACCTTTGGATCAATAACTGGGTATTGTTTGTCCAGTTAATCACATCAATATTTTCATTCTTTAATTCCCGCACAATACCGTGAATGCGGCTTCCTTTCATACCTACACAGGCACCGACGGGATCGATACGATCATCATACGATTCTACAGCTACCTTTGCCCTTTCGCCGGGATCGCGCACAATTTTTTTGATGACAATAAGGCCATCAAATATTTCGGGGACTTCTATTTCTAATAGTTTGGCGAGGAAATCCGGTGACGTACGCGAAAGAATAATTACCGGGGTATTATTCTTCATATCTACCTTCTTCACCACCGCGCGAATCGATTCCCCTTTTTTGAAATAATCCTGGGGTATCTGCTCGCTTTTCGGAAGGATCAACTCATTCCCCTCCTCATCCAACAACAAAATCTCTTTTTTCCAAACCTGGTATACTTCTGCACTGATGATCTCACCCGTTCTTTCAGAATATTTCTTTGCCAGTACATTTTTCTTCAGGTCGCTGATGCGGCTGGCCAAAGTTTGCTTGGCTGCTAAAATAGCCCTGCGGCCAAAATCATACAGGTCGATTTCTTCATACACCTCTTCTCCCACTTCAAAGTCAGGTTCTATTTTTACAGCTTCCGCGTAACCAATTTGTGCCAGTGGATCTTCTACCTGGCCATCTTCCACGATCATCCGGCGCCGGATGATTTCCAGGTCACCCTTTTCAGCATTTACAATCACGTCAAAGTTGTCATCACTGCCGAATTTTTTTCGGAGTAAGGTTTTGAATACATCTTCAACCACTTTCATCATCGTGGGACGATCAATATTTTCTGCATCCTTGAATTCCTGGAATGCCTCTATCAGATTTATACTTGCCATAATTTTAATTTTAGTCCCGCCCTTTGCCGGAACCTTTTAAAATTTTATTTCAATTTTTGTTGTTTTAATGTCATCGTAAGGGATATGATGCTGTACAATTTCTTTTACCTTTTTATTACCTTTCTGTTCTTCTACCACGATCTCGCCGTCCGCAGCACTGATCAATTTACCCTCGTGTCTTATTCCATCTTTTAATATCACTTCCACAAAGCGGCCAATATTCTTTACATATTGGCGATGTAATTTGAGCGGCTCTTCAAGTCCTGGCGATGATACCTCCAGTGAAAAATCTCCGTTTGGGAACAGATTCAGCTCTTCGATTTGTTTATACAGGCTGCGGTTATATTGTGTCAGCTTGTCAATGCTTACACCGTGGTCAGCGTCTATAAAAACTTTTATGTTATTTCCGGGCTTCAATTTTACTTCGACCAGGAAACTCTCAGGGTCGGGACTTATCAATGCGAGTATCTTTTGTTCTATGATATTTATTTGCGATGCTATATTCATTCAGGAAAATGAAGAAGGGAACGGTGTCGTTCCCTTCTATCGTCTTTTGCCGGTGCAAAGTTAAGGGAAATGTTGATTACAATCCAAATTTGGAGTTACCGGCCGGATTAGAGATCGGGGAAGCGAATTGGGAAGTTTTGAAAGTCAATTTCCCAGCCCGCAAAACTCACCTCGTTGCCGGTTAAGAATTCGCTAAAGAGACCTGCTGTCCAATCCATTC
>DASXOT010000549.1:0-3255 GCA_036494065.1 Chitinophagaceae bacterium | reverse complement strand
TTTTGGATACGAGAATAAAGAGCTGAAAGTTCTTCTTATAAAATCCGATTTGGAAGAATTCGCAGGCCTTTGGTCACTTCTCGGCGATCTCGTCCGCCCCGATGAAGATATCGAAAGCGCTCCCTATCGGGTGCTGAAAGAAAGAACAGGCCTGGATGATGTATACCTTGAGCAGGTGCATACGTTCGGAGAGCTGGGTCGGCATCCTTCGGGAAGGGTAATCACTACTGCCTATTATTCACTCATAAATACGAGGCATCATAAGCTCAGGCTCACCCATAACGAACTCCACTGGCATAGACTGATTGATATTAAAAAGATGGCCTTCGACCATAAAAAGATACTTGATCGGAGTTTAGATCGATTGCGTGAGCAGGTTATGGAGCACCCGATCATATTTAATCTTTTACCCGAAAAGTTTTCATTGCGTGAGTTGCAGGACCTTTACGAGGCCATTCTTTCCGTCAGCCTTGACCGCAGGAATTTCCGGAAAAAGATAGCGAACAAAGACTGGCTGTTGGACCTGGATGAAATGGAAAATGACGTGCCTCATAGACCGGGCAAATTATATAAGGCTAAGATTAAGCTGAGAAAAAAGCAAGGAAATCCCAAAATAAAGGAATACCAGCCAGAGGACTCTGTCTAAAATTCTGGTTTTCTATAAAATAATTTTTTTAAAAGCGAAAAAAATATATTAAAATTGTGTAAACGATTGCACAAATGTTGAAGGCCACCATCACTGACATTGCGAGGGAATTGAACACTACGCCTGCTACGGTCTCACGTGCATTAAGTGATCATCCAAGAATAAGTGCCAAAACAAAAAAATCAGTTCATGAAACTGCTCTGAAATTAAATTATAAAAGAAATCGCATCGCTTCCTCTTTACGTTCCGGTAAAACTCATTTAATAGGTGTGATCATTCCAAGTGCTGAGATAAATTTTTTTGGATCGGTAGTGCATGGAATTGAAAGCATCGCCAATGCGCATGGTTATGGCGTGTTATTATTTCAGTCAAACGAGAAAAAAGAATATGAAGAAAAAGGGCTGCAGAATTTTCTTTCAGCCAGGGTTGATGGGATTCTTGTTTCCATGGCTAAGGATACCATCGATTATTCGCATTTTTCGGAAATAAAATCCCGGGGAGTCCCGATCGTTTTTTTTGATCGAACAAATGATGACCTCGGAGTAGACTCAGTAGTTATCGACGATTATAAAGGCGCATTTATAGCGACTGAACACCTGATATCACAGGGTTACAAACGAATTGCCCACATCGCAGGGCCACAACACCTGAAAAATTTTTACGACAGGTTAAAAGGGTACATGGGTGCGTTGCAGGCACATAAAAAGAAAATTGATCACTCATTAATTTATAACGGTAATATTTCGATTGAATCCGGCAGGAAAGGGACGGCTCATTTCCTTTCAATGTCGAACCCGCCCGATGCTATTTTTGCGACAGAGGACTTCACGGCGCTGGGCGTTATAAAGGAATTGAAAGAAAAGAAAATTAAAATTCCCGACGAATTTGGAGTGGTTGGTTTTGCCAACGAGTTATTTGGCGAACATATCACACCCACTCTATCAAGCGTGGATCAACAGACAATCACAATGGGAAAATCGGCATTGAATCTTTTGATCGATATCATTGAAAAAAAAGAATTGAATGCCCGGCAAAAAATAGTGCTTGAACCATTACTTATTTGCAGGGAATCTTCCCGGCGAACTAAGAAAAAGAGGTGATATTTTTTTTAAGAGAATGTGTGCAAACGATTACTCTGGCTTTTTGATGTGCTAAAGTGGGGTGGGTAATGAATGATGAGTGATCAATGATGAGATAAAAGGGAGCGGAGAGGGCTGATTGATGAGGGTTTCCGTTGGTCCAAATAAATTTTTCGGGTTAACAAAAAGTTTATATTATTGTGTGTTTAATACACATTGCTTTTAGAAAATTGATTTATCAAAACGCTTAATGATTGCTTATGTCATGCAGTAAACTGCTTCGATTGAGTTTCTTGCCTATCATGCTGCTTTTTTCGCAGCTGGTCTTTGCTCAAAACCGCGTAGTATCAGGTAGAGTGACTGATTCCACCGGGAATGGAATTTCAGGTGTAACAGTAACAGCAAGAGGAACTACTCTTGCTACGCAAACCAGTACAGATGGAACTTTTCGGATGTCGGTTCCTTCTTCGGTCGATGCGCTTACCTTTTCATCTGTCGGGTTTGCTAGTCAGACAATTTCCATTTCGGGAAATAATTCTGTGAACGTTTCTTTGCGGGGCAGCGCCACTGCTTTGAACGAAGTAGTAGTTATTGGCTATGGTACCGTCAGGAAAAAAGACTTAACGGGTTCCGTAACCAGTATTAGCGCAAAGGATTTTCAAAAAGGAAATATCACTACTCCTGAGCAGCTAATAGCTGGTAAAGTTGCGGGTGTTTCCATTATTTCAAATGGCGGTCAACCTGGCTCAGGAAGTACAATTAGAATTCGTGGCGGCTCCTCCTTATTAGCCAGCAATGATCCTTTAATTGTTATCGATGGAGTTCCTCTTGATAACGGGACCATTTCCGGTGGAAATAATCCACTCAGCTTTATAAATCCTAACGACATTGAATCTTTTACCGTATTGAAAGATGCATCTGCATCAGCCATTTATGGAACAAGGGCGGCAAACGGTGTAATTATTATTACTACTAAAAGAGGTCGGGGTGGTAAATTGAGGGTTAACTTCTCATCTACTAATTCGATTTCAAAAATTGTTAAGGAAGTTCCAGTTTTGACAGGTGATGAAGTGCGAGCAATTGTGAACGCACAAGGGACCGCAACTCAGAAAGCACAAGTAGGAAGTACTAATACCAACTGGCAAGATCAAATTTATCAAACAGCATTCGCCTCCGACAATAATATTAGTATTACGGGAGGCATTTCGAATTTGCCATACAGGATATCTGTAGGATACCTGAATCAAACGGGCGTGCTGAAAACGGATAATCTGCATAAAAACTCTGCCGCTATCGTTTTAAATCCGGTTTTGTTTGATAATCATTTAAAGATTGACATCAACCTGAAAGGTAGCATTGAAAAATACCGGTTCGCTAACCAGGGCGCTATTGGCGATGCCGTTTATTTTGATCCAACACAACCTGTTTATTCGAGTAGTAAGAGATACAATGGATATTTTGAATGGCTGAACGCAGATGGAACTCCCAACACCCTGGCCGCCCGCAACCCACTGGAGATGTTAACGGACA
>DASXOT010000548.1:0-7249 GCA_036494065.1 Chitinophagaceae bacterium | reverse complement strand
TACAGGAAATTCAAAAACCGGGAAATAGTGCAGTCTACATTGTCGAGCTAAACGACGATCACGAAGTGATCAAACTAAGGGTTACCAATAGCGGAATGGACGAATGGCAAAAGATATTGATCAACCAGATCAAATAGCCTGCAAGCACTCGTTAGAAGGTGTTCTATTCATGAACATCCACGGCCTTCTTTTCCAGGAAGGCTTTTTCTTTTCAAATAAATCGGATCAATATGTTACGTGTGAAAGCTTCACTCCAAAGAAAGATTTTGAGATGGATTCATATTATATTAAGCATACCTATTGTCGGCTATGTATACGGCCCCGTATCGAAAATTTCCCGGGCTGCTTTTGCGGTTCGCTGGATATTTTTCCCCATCGTTGTTATTTCAGGTCTGTGGATGTGGAAAGGGCACCTGTTGAGGAGGAGGAGGACCAGGAGACAGGTGATAAAGTAGAATTTTGGAATTGGAAAATTTGTTCGCAATATCAAATTTCCATGCTCAATGTCTCCGCGGTAAGTCCACCGCGGAGACCGAGTATATGAAATAGTAATGACTACATCAAAGATTTGGCTGAGGCGTAGTTCTTAAATAAGGCTTGATACGTTTATGACCCTTGGGGAACTTGGCTGGAATATCTTCGTCTTTTATTGTGCCGGCAATAATTACATCATCGCCTTGCTGCCAGTTGGCAGGTGTGGACACGCTATAGCTCGCAGTCAATTGCATACTATCAACCACACGAAGTATTTCATCAAAATTGCGCCCGGTCGACATGGGATAAGTAATCGTCAGCTTTACTTTTTTATCAGGCCCTATCACAAAGACAGATCTAACGGCCTGGTTGGTGGCTGGAGTTCTTCCTTCGGATGTACCCGGCTCCTCAGCTGGCAACATATCGTACAGTTTTGCTATCGCCAGGTCATGATCGCCGATCATAGGATAATTTACAGCATATCCCTGAGTCTCCTCTATATCGACGGCCCATTTTTTATGACTTTCTACTGGGTCAACACTGAGTCCAATGATCTTACAATTTCTCTTGGCGAACTCCGGCTCCAGCTTTGCAAGGTAACCCAGTTCAGTTGTGCAAACTGGAGTAAAATCCTTTGGATGCGAAAAGAGGATTGCCCATCCATTGCCGAGCCAATCATGAAAATGTACCGGGCCCTGTGTAGTTTCCGCCTGGAAATCCGGGGCTACGTCGTTTAGTCTTATTGACATAATTCTTGTTTTTATTTGTTTAAAAAATTAATATTTCTGTTACAGCTAATCATTTATTGAGCCACTACCGGCTCTTGCTGATAAACCTCATATAGGCGCGGAACAACAACCTCTTTTGTGATTTGGTTAAGGGCAGGTAAAAGTCGTGGGCCGATTACCGGTGCAGCCGCATCAGCCTGGTTCATGGTCTCCCAAAAAACGAGAAGAGCATATTGATTATCCGATTCATGCATGATGAACATACAATCCTTACAACCCTTTTGTGATTTGATCATCGGAATGATCGTGTCCATAATTGCGATCGCTTCGGCTTTCTTATCGCCGGACGTCTGAAAGTTAAGCATTCTGATATACATAACGATGGTTTTAACTTATTAATAATACTAAGACGGTTTATTTATTAGCTGAAAAGATTAATGTCAAAAAATGACTAGAGGAGATTCTTCGGCAGTGATTGATTTTTGTACTTGTTGTTAGTTTCATTGTATTTTGTTTTTTTGTACAACAAACATACAACGTGGCTGATGCCATTTCCGGTAACAATTGTTACACTTCCATGTAACAAGAGTTACAGATCCTTTAAAAGCTTAATCTGGTTTCGATAAAGGAGAAGCTTTTTATCTATTTCCAGTTTCTTCAAGAGTCGTGACACAACAACCCGGTTGGTTCCCAATTCATCTGCAATCTGTTGGTGTGTAAGATTAATAAGAGACGAGCCGCTGATCTTCGATTTCTCCTTCATATAATTTATCAATCGTTCATCCATTTTCTTAAACGCCACTTCATCAATTGTTTTGATTACTTCGTTAAACCGGTTAAGTATGGTTGTCATCACGTATTTTTTCCATGAAGAATATTCTGCCATCCAACTATCCATCAGGTTGATCGGTATCGCCAGAATGGTGCAGTCCTCTTCTGCAGAACCGCGGACGACACTGGACTGCGCCATCATACAGCAGGTAAACGTAAGCGCACAACTTTCGCCTTCCTTCACATAATAAAGAAGAAGTTCCTGGCCATCATCATTGATACGACTGACTTTCCCAACGCCCTTCAGCATAATGGGGGTAGCTCGAATGGTTTGCCCCATATTGATCAGGGTATCGCCTGCTTTCACTTCCATAATCATTGTTTTTGTTTCCAGCTCAGCCAGCAATGCGGGTTCAAAAATTGGGGAAAGTTTATTGAGGTAATCGGCAGCTTGTGTGAACATTGTGAAAAATTGTAGGGGATGCCCCCCTGATTGAGTGTTTAAGGTATCTATTTTTTATGATATAGATGGGATGTGCACTAAGCCGTCCCGGACTTCAATAATATCAACTCACAAAGAGGATTTATCTAGCTTTTTGAATAGGACTTCCAGCCCATTTTTAGTTCCATTGAAAAATTTTGCCTCTTTAAAAAAAGGTATAAAATCATTGTCAGCGATTTGTTGAGTTTCCTGATCTGAAAGTATTTTTTCTATTCCATATCCATTCTGGATCCGCATTCTGCGATAGCCGGGGCAAATGGCTATTAGCACGCCATTGTTTTTATCCTTTTGCCCAATTCCCCATTTTCTAGCCACGCGGAGCGTCCAGTTGTCAAAATCTTGCTGGTCAACGATTGATGTATCGACCGTAATGATGGCAATTTGAATGGATGTTCTTTTTTCAAAACTCACTATCATTGAGTCAAGAATTTCGTCTTCTTCAGTCGTGTAAATTCGTATAAAGTCGTTAACATAGCCAACACGTAGAGGAACGTAGTCCTTCCTTGTAGCCTGGGCTGGAAGATTTTGAAAAATAGCCAGGCAAACCAGAACCAGGAGTAATCTAACTGAATTGCTCATTTATATACGAGACTTAAAATTGTCAAAAGAGAAAGACAAGCTTAACGACTCCCGACTCATAACTCACCGCTCATCCCTTCCGCCAAACTCTCACATAGTCGATCAACATTTGCTGCGGCCAAATGGAGTCATCAACTCCTTTCTGTCCGCCCCAGTTTCCACCTACTGCAATATTGAGAATTAAAAACATTTTATTATCAAATGGCCAAGCAGCGTAACCGGAGTGTTCATTAGCAAATGAAATATAGCTTTTACTATCGATAGAAAGTTTTATCGAGTCGGCAGTCCATTCCATACCATACAAATGAAACTGTTCCGAACAATCCGGTATTGACTCTATAGCAGTTTTTTGAGTATTGATAGTCCAATTATATTTTTTACAATGAATACTACCATGGATTTTTCCCTGGTCATATCCCACGTGGTCCATGATATCCACTTCACCATCATCGGGCCAATGTAGCGGTTTGGTAGAACCAAGCATCCAGATCGCCGGCCACGTACCCCGACCCTTTGGTAATCTTGCCCTCACTTCAATTTTTCCATATTGCCAGTCCTCTTTATTTTTTGTCACCAGCCGGGCGGATGTGTAGTTCATTCCCTGCCATGGTTCCTTTCTTGCCTCGATAATAAGGTTACCATTTCCCACTCTTGCATTCTCCATCCTGCCCTTTGTATAATATTCCAACTCATTATTTCCCCAGCCACCCCCTCCGGCGTCATAACTCCATTTTGAGGAATCAGGCAGACCAGTATAATTGAATTCATCACTCCAGGCAAGCTTCCAGTCGGTAGATGACAGGGTGGGTGGCACAGAATGGGAACATAAAAGGATGATACAGCAAGCAAACAGAACAAAGATTCGCATAACATGGATTTTGAAATGAAAGTTACTGGATATTGTTTGGTAAAGTATTTTTATGCTTTACCCATCATTTTATAAATAAACAGCCCGCTTAGTTCTTTTATAAAAAGATCCCATTCGGATAAAGTATAAGCGGATGGAATTAAATAGTCTTCCCAGAAATTATTAGCGATATTTTGAGTAAGAAAATCGCATGGGTAAGAATGGACATCGAGTTTCTGTTTTTTAAACAAGGCCTCGGCCCTTGGGAGGTGTATGGCCGAAGAAATCAGGAGAAAAGGTCCTGCGAGATGCAGCGAATCACAGATCTTTTTTGTGTTAACTGCATTTTCATACGTGTTGCGTGAAAGCCCATCGGTATAAATATCGTTTGCAGGAATTCCATCCTCCACTAAACGATCTTTTACAAAAGAAGCCTCCTGGAAATTATGTTTAACCACGTATCCATTGCCAGCTGACACGATGATCTTGCTTATATGACCGGTTTTATACAATGACTCCGTTTCTATAAAACGATCGGATGCGGGATTGAAATAAGCCTCACCCGTTTTTACATTGTACGAAACAAAACCACCTAATACAATACCTGCCTGGTACTTTTCATTTTCAGCCAGGTTTACTGGCTTCCGTTCATAACTTTTGGCAAGTATCCGGAAGAAAAACGGGTTGCTAAAGAAGATCAACAAACAAAACGCAGTAAGCAGCCATCGCCTTTGTCTCCTTGGATTTTTGGAAATGAGCCCAATCAAGAAAATAACTACGATCCACGTCGTTGGTTTTAACAGTAATAGGAACAGCTTTCCGAGTAAAAACATGAGTGCGATTGGAATTGAACGATTGGCTAATATAAACGATCTGAATTTTATTTTTGCATTTTCCCATAAGCGATTATTTTTGCTGCGCAATGAAACAAACAGCACATATCCATCACCATCATACTTGCCCATATAGGTAAGCCGGTGACAGGTTGTTTCTACAATATTCCGGGCTTACTTAATTGTAAGCCCTTTGTTTTATGTGCCATACCGGGAAAGCGAAAGATTTCATGAGAGAAATGAATAACCCTGGCGGTTTAAAAAAATTATGAGTTATGATGCAAAAGCTTCGCATTGCCATTCAAAAATCAGGTCGTTTGTACGACGATTCAATTTCCTTATTGAAGGAATGCGGGATTGACTTGCGTAACGTAAAAGACCGGCTAAGGACAGAGAGCGATAATTTTGCCCTGGAAGTTTTCTTTCTGCGCGATGATGATATCCCGCAGTATGTGGAAGATGGAGTTGCGGATATTGGCATTGTCGGTGAAAATGTACTGTACGAAAAAGGCAGGGAAGTAGAGATATTGGAAAAACTGGGTTTTGGAAAATGCCGGCTGTCGCTTGCTATCAGTAAGAACGATGAATATGTTGCCAATTATCTACAGGGAAAGAGGATCGCAACAAGTTATCCCGTGCTATTGCAGAAATACCTTGATGAAAATAAGATCAATGCCGAGATACATGAGATCAGTGGCTCGGTGGAAATTGCGCCCGGTATTGGATTAGCCGAGGTGATCTGCGACCTGGTGAGCAGCGGATCGACTTTATTCATGAATGGGTTGAAAGAAGTGGAGACGATTTTGGAATCACAGGCCGTACTGGTAAGAAATAAAGAGCTAAGCGATGACCATATAAAACTGGTGAATAAATTATTGTTTCGTATACGGTCGGTTAAAAAAGCGAGTAGGAATAAATATATATTATTGAATGCACCCAATGACCAATTGTCAAAAATTTTTGAACTATTACCCGGCATGAAAAGCCCCACGGTGTTGCCGTTGGCCGAAGATGGATGGAGCAGTGTTCACAGCGTATTGAGTGAAGACGAATTTTGGGAAAAGATCGAACAGTTAAAAGCAGCCGGTGCGCAGGGAATATTAGTAGTGCCTATTGAGAAAATGATTATTTAGAACCAGGTTAACGGTTAAATTTTTTGTGTATGAAAATTGTCAGGTTTCCGGATAAGCAGCAATGGAATGATATCCTGGCGCGGCCGGTCTACGATACATCGTCCCTGGAAAAAGCTGTAAAAAATATTTTGGCAGAAGTAAAAGAAAAAGGAGATGAAGCGATTCGAAAATTCAGCTTTGAATTTGATAAAGTAACTGTAACTGATTTGCAGGTCAGTAGTAAGGAGATCGCTGATTCCGAAAATATTTTACCGGCTGATTTGAAAAAAGCTATTGCGGTTGCAATGAATAATATTGAGAAATTTCACCTGGCCCAGGTAAAAGAAACCGAGATGGTTGAAACAATGCCAGGTGTACAATGCTGGCGGAAGGCAATCGCGATCGAGGGAGTTGGTCTGTATATTCCTGGTGGAACAGCTCCGTTATTCTCCACAGTCTTAATGCTGGGCGTACCCGCAAAGATTGCGGGTTGCAAACAAACGATTTTATGTTCGCCTCCAGGGATCGACGGAAAATTAAATGCCGCTATTTTGTTTGCAGCAAAAATGGTTGGTATCACCACCATATTCAAAATCGGAGGCGTTCAGGCGATCGCTGCAATGTGTTATGGTACTTCAACTGTTCCAAAAGTCAATAAGATCTTCGGCCCCGGCAATCAATATGTTACTTGTGCGAAACAATTGGTGCAAAAAGAAGGCATCGCTATTGACTTGCCCGCAGGACCCAGTGAAGTGGCCATTTTTGCTGATGAAACTGCACAACCTTCTTTTGTTGCCGCTGATTTGCTAAGCCAGGCTGAGCATGGCATCGATTCACAAGTTCTATTAGTTACCGACCAGCCTCTCATAGTTGCTGAAGTATTAAAGGAGGTAGACAAACAACTTGAACAATTGCCCCGAAAAAACATCGCTGCTCAAGCTTTACGCAATAGCACGGTGATTTTAATTAAAAACGAATCGGAAGCTGTCGAGCTTTTAAATGAGTACGCACCCGAGCATTTGATCCTGGCTTGTGCAAACGCGGAGGCGCTGGGTAAAAAAATAATCAATGCGGGCTCTGTTTTCCTGGGCAATTATTCACCCGAAAGTGTCGGTGATTATGCAAGCGGAACGAACCATACTTTACCAACCAACGGACACGCAAAGGCCTATAGTGGAGTAAGTGTAGATAGCTTTGTAAAAAAGATCACCTTTCAAAAATTGAGCGAAGAAGGATTGAAAAATATAGGAAAAACTGTTGAATTAATGGCTGAAGCGGAGGGCTTGTTAGCACACAAGAATGCCGTTAGTATTAGAATCAATAATTCATAATGGCTTTTAACCTCGACTTACTTATTCGGGAAAACGTAAAGAAGCTGACTCCTTATTCGTCCGCCCGGGATG
>DASXOT010000547.1:0-2053 GCA_036494065.1 Chitinophagaceae bacterium | reverse complement strand
TTGTGCTGGTATCAATTGTCGCGATCACCAGAATAAAATTTTACATTCAATTCATGCAAAAAATTTCTGTTGTCATTATTTGCAAAAATGAAGAATCGGAAATTGGTCGCTGCCTTCAAAGTTTGAATGGAGTTACCGACGATATTGTTGTACTGGATAATGGCAGTACCGACAACACTAAGAGTATTGTTCGCGGGATGGGCGCTCGCCTCGTGGAAGAAAGTTGGGAAGGGTTTGGAAAAACGAAGAACAAGGCCACGCGGTTTGCAAAATATGATTGGGTATTGAATCTTGATGCGGACGAATCCGTTGATGAAGAATTAAAAAATTCGATCCGGAGTTTTTCGCCGGGCGATGAAATGGAGGTCTTTGAAATAAGGTTTAAGAATTTTTTCGGCAAAAAATATTTGAGGTTTGGAGAATGGGGAGGGGACAAACACATCCGCATTTTTAATCGGCAAAAGGTAAACTGGAATGAAGCGAAAGTGCATGAAGGATTAATGTTGTCAAGAGGCATAAAAGTAGAAAAGTTAGCAGGGCATGTTCTTCATTACACAGTAAAAGATGTAGCTGAGTTTGCCGGAAAAGTCCTGAAGTATGCTTTACTGGGTGCGGAAAAATATGCAGAGCAGGGAAAAAAATCTTCATGGATAAAGATCAGGATAGCACCGCTTTTTAATTTTCTTAAGTACTATGTTTTTATGTTGGGGTTTTTAGATGGTAGAGAAGGATTTATTTGCGCAAAAATGACATTCCGTTATACCCATCTTAAATATGCACGATTGTTGGAGTTAAATCGACGAGACACAAAATGAAAACTTAATAGTTATAAATCGAAGGCCTCTTAGCATTTATCAGACTTAATTTTAACCTGTGACGAACTTCATTCCCATATTTCCGTTGGGTATTATAGTGTATCCTGGTGAAGATCTGAATCTTCATATTTTCGAGCCACGATATAAGCAATTGATTCAGGAATGTTATTCTCAAAAAAAGCAATTTGGCATCCCTCCGCTAATTGAAAATCGCTTGCAGGATTATGGTTCATTGGTAGAAATAATTGAACTGACTAAAGTTCACGACAATGGCGAAATGGATATCAAGACAAAAGGAGAACGGGTTTTTCGTATACTGGAAGTAATAAAAGAGATACCTGATAAACTATACAGTGGAGCTATTGTCAATTATCCTGAAACAAATGAAGAGGGTAACAGAGAGTTGATGAAAAGAGTAATGAATAGTATCAAAGAATTACATCGGCTATTGAAAGTGGAAAAAAGCTTTAAAACCAATGAGGATGAGATAAAGGTTTTTGATGTGGCCCACCATGTTGGTTTTTCCCTCGAAGAAGAATATGAAATGCTTCACTTGCTGGAGGAACGGCAGCGACAGGAGTATCTCAAACGCCATCTCACCAAAGTGATTCCTCTTGTCGCGGAATTGGAGCGCCTAAAGGAAAAGGTAAAGTTAAACGGACACTTTAAGAATCTTTCAGGAATGGGATTTGAACGATGAGTGATGAGTGATCAGTGATGAGTTGACTCTCGCCGATCTTTCATCATCATTCCTTACTCATCACTCATTTTCTTACTTTTACTCCAAAAACATAACCCGTTGAATTCCTCTACTCTTTGCTTTGATTTTGGCAACACAAGATTAAAATCTGCATTATTTGTTGATTCAGTATTGAAAGAAATAATAGTGCTTGAGGATGGAACGATTGAAACGATCGAAGACCTGGTTAAAAAATTTCAACCACAAAAAAGCATTCTTTCTTCCGTAATTGATCATGACCAGCAAATTGAAAGCCTGCTTTCCACGTCAACAAAGTTTCATAAGCTCAGTCATCTTACGAAACTTCCGTTTACGACTCCAGTGGGAAGACCAGAAACGATAGGTGCTGACAGGTTAGCGTTAGTTGCTGCTGCAGTTTATTTTTGGCCCGGAAGAAATAACCTGGTTATTGGATCAGGTACCTGCATTACGTACAACTTCATTAATAAGTATCATGAGTTTATCGGGGGCGGCATCTCTCCAGGGCTGGAGATAAGAC